>DNLO01000212.1:0-3034 GCA_003488445.1 Lachnospiraceae bacterium
TCCCCCTCTCATTTTTTTACTGTGCTCCCGCATGATATATGATACAATCCCATATAAAAGGATTGCATCTGAATGAAATACTTTGTTTATATTCTTGAATGTGCTGATAATACACTGTACACCGGCTACACCAACGATATAGACCGGCGCCTTCAGGCACACAACAGCGGCAGGGGTGCAAAATACACAAAAACCAGACTTCCCGTCAGGCTGGCGTATTGCGAATCCTTTGACAGCAAACAAGAAGCCATGAGCCGAGAGTGGCATATCAAACATGACATGACAAGAGAAGAGAAGTTGAAGCTGATAAAAGGGCAGTAATACGTATGATAAGGAAAACATTGGATCCTGCAAGGAAACTTTGGGCAGATCTTGACCGGGATATATATATAGGCAGCCGGTACAGCTCCAACATGAAGGCTCTCTTCATGGTAAGCATAGTCTGCGGCGTGTTGGGCTTTGTTCTGACGATAGTCAATTTATCAGGCGGCAATCTCCCGATGACGATAGCATCAGTTGCTACATTTCTAGCGGGCACAGTATGTGCTGTCAGCACCTGCATACTGAAGACACGCAAGCCCGCGGTCATCATCTCCACCGGCTTCTGCATCACGGCGATCACGATATATGTATTATCAGCCGCCGGCGACGGCTCTGCCATATTGTGGACGCTTCTCGTCCCCATGGGCATCAGCTTCTTTATCAACGTAAAATACGGGATCCTCCTCTCCGCATACTATACTGTTCTCATCTCGGTCCTGTTCTATACACCGCTCAGAGATCACTATACTGCCTATTACGATCAGGAATTCATGCTGAGATTTCCCATGCTGTATGCCTGTCTGTCGATATTCACCTGCATAGCTATGGTCCAGTACCATCGCTCAGTTCTTTTCGAGATAGACCATACACATGTCCTCACAGAAGAGATAGAGAAGAAGACAGCCGAAGCGGAAGATCTCATGGAAGTCATGGATATATACATTTCGGCCGCCATAAGCGATACGGACACCATATCAGGTATCATGAACCGGAGAGCCGGAGAGATGGTCATCTCCCATGCGATGCAGCAGGCACCCGGCTGCTTTATATTCTTTGACGTGGACAATCTCAAAAAGATAAATGACTATCATGGACATGAAGCCGGAGACCGGATACTGCATATTATGGGAGATACGCTCAAGGCAAACAGCGAAGAGCACCTGTGCTGCCGCCTTGGCGGTGACGAATTCCTGATGTTCGTAAAAAATGTGTCCGAAAAAGAAGCCGTAGAAAAAGTCGAGAAGGTCATCAGCGACTTTAATTACAATAAAAAGGATGACGCGGAAGTAGCCATCGCATCACTTTCCGCCGGCATGGTGATGTGCGAAAGAGCCGATGATTATGACGATGTCTACAACAAAGCCGACAAAGCCCTTTACTATGTGAAACAGAACGGAAAGAGCGGTTACGATTTCTACAACAGCGCATACGATTCCATAGGCAGCATCCATGTCGATGTCGAAAAGCTCATCGATGGAATCAGAACGAGCGGGAGCTATTCGGGAGCGATGAGTGTGGATTACCGCCAGTTCACCAAACTATACGAATATATCGCACATCTGGAGCACCGTTTCTCCTATTCGTTCAAAATGATCGTCATCTCTCTTGAGACTCCGACAGGAGAAAATCCCGGCAGTGAAGAGCTCGAGCAGTCGATGTACTGTATGGAACAGGCGATCCGGAAGATGATAAGAGAAGTGGATGTACTCACCAGATACAGCAACCGCCAGTTCCTGGTCATGCTGCTCGGAGTGACCGGCAACGGCATAAGGATCGTCGTCAACAGGATATTCGACGGCTACTATCAGATGAAGGAGAACATTGTCTTCGAGCCTTCATATATCGTCGCAGATCCCAAGAATATCAGCAGCAACACCTGACCCTTCCGTCCGGATCATTTCACATCGGTAAACACCAGTCCGTGTATCTTCGATGAGGACTCGGCATTCGTAAACTCCAGCCTTACAGAATGCTCTATGCTCACCGGTTCATGACCGAGAGTGCTGATAAAATGCGCAGTCCCGAAATCATCCCATCCAAGCTCCTCATCGCAAAGAGGCACATCATCGATGTAGATCTTCACCTCTCCCTCTCCGGATCTGTCGTAGTCCAGTCCCGGCTTCCCGGAAAGCGGCGCATAGAATGTGATCTGAGACGAGAGCCCGTCAGCCGATCTCACAGCCTGATCATAGGGCACATAATAGTACCTCTCATATTCGTCCATATCCGGGTTCAGCGGAGCGATATCTTCTCTGATATATTCCCTGAAGGCGTCTGTACCTTCCCTGATAAGCCTGCTGATCTCCTCAAAATACAGACTGTACCCCAGGTCATTGGGATGGATCCCGTCTGTGCTGAGCTCCTCATATGCATGTCCACTGTTCTCAAAGGCAGCTATGGTATCAGCCTGAGGGATCCCATAGTGGTCAGCCAGCTCCCGTATCTTATTGATTATGTCCGTATAGGTCCTCTGGGAACTCTGAAGCACACAGATGAGATCACAATAAATATACTTTGCACGCAAAGCCCTTATTATCGCCTCATAGCTCTCGGACAGATATTCGGGGCTGTCATTGTGGCCGTAACAGACGATCGCAAGATCATAATCGACCCCGTCATCCAGGTTCATCACCTGCACATAGCCTGCATAGCTCCCGGTGCCGCCCAGAGAGACATTAGTCACATTGGCTCTGACAGCATATTCTTCATATATCCAGTCGGTCAGGAGTCTCTCCCACGAATGCCCCGGGCTCGCTCCCGCACTCGCCCCGATGGAGTCGCCCACTATAAGGATGGAGACCTCCTGTCCCCTGGCAAGCTTGCGGTATACTCCGACCGGCGGCTCGCTAAGCTGCTCTACCTTCTGCTGCAGATCCGCTATCTTCCGTTGCTGTATCAGCGTCAGTATCAGAAGTACTGAAGCAACGACAGACAGCGCCGCTATGATGATAAGGCCGCTCTTTTTCATGATCTATTCCACCGGTGCCAGCTT
>DNLO01000212.1:3163-4661 GCA_003488445.1 Lachnospiraceae bacterium
AGGGATCCGAGAGCGCCGCATTAAGTGCATCCTCGCCTGCCACCTTGAGCGCTATCCCCATCTGATGCTCCCAGAAGCTCTGCCAGGACTGAGTCGCCCACTTCTCGTCATCCGCATTCCAGGTCCCCATGGCTGCGTTCCTGTTGGCGCGGGCTATGACGGCATCATTCTTTGCATACACCGGACTGTCTGCCGGCCTCCCCACGAAGACGTAGCTGTAATAGGGATGATACAGGTCGTCCCTTATGAGCTCCGTGACGATCTCGCTCCCCAGCTCCTTCATGCTGTTCATCCCCATATACATGGACTGCTGGTCATATATCGTCATGATATAGCTGCCGTAAAGGACGATCCCCATCACGAACGGGATCGCGGCACGCCCGTATCTCTGCCATCCGATGTCCGCCGTATTCTCCAGGCACATTCCAAGGAGCAGCGGGATGCACATGCTGACCGGGATGATCATCTGTATCTGAGGCTCGGCTTCGAAGGCGATAAAAAAGATCGAATTGCATGCTGCCGGTATCAGCAGAAGACAGACCGCCGCCAGCACTCCTCCGGCTATGCTGCGTTTGATCGTCCTGTATATCACAGGTATGAACCCCAGCAGTATGATGCCGTATACGAGTACATATATCTCCTTCGGGAAATAGGTCGTTTTGATCCTGTCGTTTGCGTAGTAATAGGCGAAGTATCTGTACGTAGCAGGGATCCGTTCAAAGAAATGCGATATGGTCTCGGCCACCCCGTAGTTCTCGGCTCCGCCGTATCTGCTCATGGAGGTATCGTAGACCTGCAGCTGGACATTCACCATGGCAAAGTACAGCAGAGCACCGAATATGAGTGATATCAGTGCTCTTACCAGCTTCCTCCCCAGATCGGGCAGAGATCCGTCTCCACTGATCAGCTTTCGCAGACAATACACGAGGATCAGAAGGCACAGACATCCCAGTTCCGCCTGATACAGTCCCATCATACAGGCGATAAAGACTGCGCCCGCAGCGGCACACGCAATGTTTCTCAGGACTCCATTCACCTTTACCTGCACCAGCAGATATCCCGCCGCCGCCGCAAAAAAGCAGGAAAAAGCAAAGGTGGGAGACATATATCTGTACGATAGTGAAGCAAGTATCCCCGTATTTACGATAAAAAGAAAGGACCCGAGATACGCCGCCGCTCTGTTACCGATACCGGCTGCATCCATCACAAGGATAAATGCCGCTGCGAAGACAGCCACAGAGATGATCGAAGTGACCGGATCCGGGCTCAGGTATCCTCTTCCCTTATCCAGCAGCGGCCACAGCCATCTGCCTATGCCCACCTCATGTGCTCCCGCATAGGAGATCGAGCCGTGCCACATGCCATCCAGCTGATTCACCAGCTGATTGACCATAAGCAGCGAATAGACTATGCAGCCGGCCACTATGTCCGCCGCAAATACATTCTTCCATTTCTTTATAAAAGCTGTGAACTCTGCCTTCATCTTCTCTCTCCGCTC
>DNLO01000219.1:0-2752 GCA_003488445.1 Lachnospiraceae bacterium
GGTGTCATAGTTCTTGTTGGCCTGGATGACCTGCTGACGCGTATAGCCCAGTGTGCCTATGTTGGAAAGATTATGTGCTGTTGTATTCAGTGCGTTCTGGTTTGTGACGAGCCCCGAGGCTCCTACGTACAGACCTGAGAATAGCGACATTTTGTTCTCCTCGCAAAAACCGTTTCAGTTACTGTTTTGCGTCAAAGCCGCCGGTCGGTCCTCCCAGATGTGATCCTGCGATATCCGCAGACTTGTTGTAGTTGCCTGTCTCGGGCGCGGATCTTTGAGATTTGATCAGATTCAGGTTGAAGTCCACTATATCCAGTGACTGTCTGATGAGCTCGCGGTTCTGATCGTTGATCATCCTCAACTCGCTCACCGTGGCTTTGAGCCGGTCGTGAAGATCCGCCAGTATATCGCGCTCTTCCGGCCTTTTTTCAAGCATCTCTATCAGATCAGAAAGCTTCAAAGTCGTAACGTCCCTGTTCATGACTTCAGCGATGTCCTTCATGGCCTCTGCTCTCTTCGCATCGAGCGACACGAGCCTGTCGACCACCGCCTGTTCCTCATCCGTGATCTTTTGAAGTTCTTCTACTTTCCCCGCCACTATGACAGGGGTTTTTTTCGTTGACAGACCGAGTAATGTGACGTATTCACTTTCCTCTTTATTCAGAGTATCGATAAGCACTTCGACAAGGCTTGCCACGTCACACTACTCCGATCTTTTATGAAAGGCCTGCTGCCTCGTTGTATTTAGCCAGAAGCTTATCTGCGAAGCTCTCGCCCGATACATTGTATGTACCTGCCTCGATCTGCTTCTTGATATCAGCTACTTTGTTTGCCCTTACATCGGGAGCTGCTTTCACTGCTGCTTTCACTGTCTGGATGTCCTTTCCTATGCTGGAGATCTCCACAGCGTCCCGGCCGCTCTGTACCTTGCCGGTCTTAACTGCTTTCTTGGGTTTGCCTACTCCGTAGACCTGTTGTAAGTTGGTTAGTGCATCTATACGCATCGAAGTCTCCTCCTTTCTTCCATGATAGATAGTGCAAAATCCGTTTGCTACACTATATATCGGCAGAGGGTTTAAATTCCTTACCCCGGATTTTGAATATTTTTTGTTTTTATTTAAATACAATCCCGGGATTCAGTCAAAATATCCCAGATAATTCACCCTGTGTCCCGACTCCGGGAAGAGATGAGAGTAGAGGTCTATGAAATAATCATCCGTCATGCTGGCGATATAGTCCGCCGCCATCTCCTCCGGTCCGTATGTCCGGTATTCCCTGTGATCCACCTTCACGTATCTGGTCACGCTCTCCACATAGCTCACATGATGTCTCATGAGCACGGAGTCCGGATCCTTCCTCTTCGCCTGTTCGAGCAGAGCCTCGTAGAGCTCCTCGAACATGGGCTCTATCTCCCTCCTGAAGGTCTCCTCGGTCTTTTCATTTCCGTATATCAGAGAATAGTTCTCTTTCTTTGCAGACGTGAACTCCTCGAAATAGTCGTCATCCATGCGAAGATAAGGCTTGCCGTATGAGTTCTCCACGATGTTGACGATCATGTTGTTTATGATCTCCGCATTGGTGGTGCCTATCTTTTCCTGGGAGTAGCTGGGAGTCTGGCTGAAGAGCTTCAGCTTCTCGGCATCCTGCCTGTCCTTTCCAATATAAGCGATGATATCCGAGACTCTGACCACGCACCCCTCCAGAGTGCAGGGGATCAGCCTCTTCACCGCCGAAGGGTCCGTGTAGCACTCCTCCTTCATGGCATCGAACTCCGGGAAGGTGAGCCTGTCGGCCCTGGGCCTGTATTCCTTCATCTCCATCTCGCCGTTGTGGCAGATGATGCCGTCCAGGGTCTGCAGGGACAGATTCTGACAGCAGATATCGTCCAGCAACCTGACGGAGTGCACGTTGTGGTTGAAGTATCTGCCTGTATGGGCATGGTAGATGGCGGACAGTGTCCTCTCTCCCGCATGGCCGAAGGGTGTGTGCCCTATATCGTGTCCCAGCGCTATGGCCTCTATCAGATCCAGGTTCAGGTTCAGCAGCCTGCCTATATTGCGAGCTATCCTCGAGACGAACTGCACATGCAGGGCCCGTCTTGAGATATCGTCGTTGCGTACGAGGGAGAAGACCTGAGTCTTGTCGGAGTACCTGTTGTAGAAGGGTACGTTCATTATCTTCTCTATATCCCTGACGAAGGCAGGCCGCTGCAGGTTGGCCCTGTCGTGTCCCGGGTCTCTTCTCAGGATGTCCTCATCCCGGCAGGCATACGGATTGACCGCATGCTCCGCCCTGTCCCGCTCTATCCTCTCTGCCGTCTCTTCGGACAGGTTGATATAGTGCGTCTTCCTCGTCACTGGAATCTGACCTGCTTGCCCTTCTGAGCCACTGCGATGTATGTCTTTCCGGTATTCAGCTGTATCTCGTTGCCCATATCGTCAAAGTATCTGGTCGGAGTATAGTCGCCGGCCTTTCTCCAGTGTATGTGTATGCCCTTGCCCTTTGTGAAGTAGTAGCCGTCCTCTTCGCCGTCTATCATGGCGAAGCCGAGATACCCCTTCTTATCCAGAGTCTTGCACTTGGTGTTCTGTACTATCACGTTGGCGAAGGAGATCTGCTGTCCCGTGATGGCATCCTTCTGAGGACCGCCGTGTATGGACTTGTAATACTTGCCGTCACCTGCGTTGTACACAAGACGCGACTTGCTGTAGGGGAACACTTCCGACAGATCCACCGTAGAGGCGTTCACGGC
>DNLO01000219.1:2859-5139 GCA_003488445.1 Lachnospiraceae bacterium
TAGTAGCCTGCCCTGAGGTTCAGGGAGTAGCCCTGCTGCATGGCTGCCTTTTGTATGCCCGAAGCCGAGATATATGCGTTGTGGGGCGCACTCCTGTCACTCGTTCTGAAGAAATATCCTGCACCCGGAGCCTTGCCTCCCACTCCGTATTCATAGGTGCCGGAGAGATTGTTCATATCAGCTCCGTTGATGACACCCTTCATATAGGCCACTCCTCCGAAGTGGATGAGGATGGGATCCCACTCCTTTGCCGCATATATATAGTAGAGTCTGCAGCTTCTCAGATTACCTATCCTGCTCATTCCCTGCCAGTTCGGTATGATGGCCATCTGTCTCGATATGCCGCCCTCCTCCATGATCTCATAGAGGATATCCGCCTTGCCGATGCCGTACGAGGGCTGCGCTGCCCTGTCGGTAGGCATCATCACGGCTATGGGTCTGGTGTTTGCCTGAGCGGAGCTCACGGGCTCATTGGTATATACGCTTCTCGTGTTGGTGGCGGTATATGTGCCTACCACCTGCTTGGGCACAGCCGGAGAGTTGTCCTCTGCACCATCCGGTCCCTGTGTGTCTATATCTGTGATCTGAGAGGGATCTATGCCCCCTCCTGCAGCTGCCGTCTGTGTCTTCGCAGTGTCTGCCGCTGCCGACACCACATAGTGTCCAAGATATTGTCCTACATAGTTTGCATTGGAGTAGCTGTATTTTCCCACCGGAGCCGCTGCTCCCGCTCCCAGTGTCCTGTAGGCTGCCGACTGCATCGCATTTGCCATCACTCCCGCATCCATCGCAGCCGCATATGCCGCCACATTGAAAGCTGCGTTTCCTGCTCTGCCCTCTGTCACGCCCACCTCGACGAAGTGTCTCAGGAGCTCGGGCGGATTGTTTCCTATGGAAGACGCCACATCGGGATTGTGGGTCAAGTAATATGTCGCATCGAATACCTTCGAATAGTCCCTGCCGTTGTATGTCGTGGCTGTCACCGCTGCCGCCGGCCTGTTCAGCAGGTAAGGATTGCCCAGGCATCCGCTCAGCACATTGTAGAAGGCATCCGGCTGTCCGTTCTTCTTCGCGAGATACTCGGCACAGTATGCTGAAAGGGTGTTGTAGTCCATGGTATATCCGTTGTCCAGGAGCATCTCCAGATTGCGATAGCAGTTCTTTGCCATATCCACGGTGATCTGCGTGCCGCCCAGTGCGTTCTGGTTGGCGAAGGTCCAGTATGTGTTCTCCACCTCCGTCAGATATACCGGCGACCAGGTCGTGCGGTCCTTCGTCTTCAGCTTCGACTGCATCTCGGCCACCGTGGTGAATCTTGTGTTGCGCTTCACGGCGGCCGCCGCCTGCGCGCTCTTCGATCCTGCCAGTCCCGTCAGTACCATCGTCACGGTCAGGACCGCTGCCATCAGTTTCTTTTTCATCTTAGACCTCCTGCGTGATACAACCCCGGTACATATTGAACCGGGGCTGCCGTATCTTGTTACCTCATGCATCTTTATCATCTGTTTTGTATTATACACCGGCTCCCTATTTCAGGAATCTCATCCTGTCCTTGTGATCCGTGCTTTCCTTCTTCTCCACCGGCTTCGGTGCCTCCTTGTGGATCGCCGCGTTCAGCTCTCCCACCATCTCGGCACGGCACTTGTCGCAGTACCTTCCGCTCAGTATGGGCACCCCGCATTTCTCACACACGATATCTCCCAGCGGCTCTGTCAGGATCAGCCTCTCCTGACGCACCCATTCCTTTATCTGCTTTTCAGACACCTCACAGAACTCTGCCACTTCGACGATATTGCATCCCTTGTGGTCGCGGATATATTCCTTTACGTTCTGGAATTCCTTTTCTACCTCTTCCTTGCAAGCCGGACACACCTTGTCTCCGCCTACGTAATTAAATAATCTCCTGCATCTGGTGCATGCCTGGATGGTACTCTGCATATTTCCCTCCCATACCTGTCTCCGCCTTTTCGTCCAAAAAACAGCGGCACGGTTCCGGCCGCTGTTTTTCTGTCACGATCAGATCTATATCACTCGGCTATAGTCTTTATCTTGGCGAGCTTTCTCTCAAGAGCCTTCACCTGAGCCTTCAGCTCTGCGATCTGCTCCTTCTGCTTTGCGATCTTCTTTGCCGACGCAGCAGAAACCTTTACAGTCTTCTTCGCTGCGGTTGCCTTCTTTGCAACGACAGCTTTCTTTGCTGCGACAGCCTTCTTAGCTACCGTAGCTTTCTTTGCTGCGCTCTTCTTTACACCTGCTTTAGCCGGTGTTGCTGCCTTCTTC
>DNLO01000077.1 GCA_003488445.1 Lachnospiraceae bacterium
CGCGAGATGCAGGATCAGGTGCTGGACAATATGGACCTCGAGCGTGAGAGAGGCATCACTATAAAGTCCCAGGCGGTGAGGACCGTATACAAGGCAAAGAACGGAGAAGAGTATATCTTCAATCTGATAGATACCCCCGGCCACGTAGACTTCAATTATGAGGTGTCCAGGTCTCTGGCAGCCTGTGACGGTGCGGTCCTTGTTGTAGACTCTTCACAGGGAGTTGAGGCACAGACACTGGCGAATGTATATCTGGCGATGGATCACGACCTGGATGTATTCCCCGTGCTCAACAAGATCGATCTGCCCTCTGCCGACCCCGACAGGGTAGCCCGGGAGATAGAGGATGTGATAGGTATCGAAGCGCTTGATGCTCCGAGGATATCGGCCAAGTCCGGTATAGGCATAGATGATGTGCTTGAATCCATAGTGGAAAAGATACCTGCTCCTTCAGGGTCTGCGGATGAGCCGCTGAAGTGCCTCATCTTTGACTCACTCTATGATTCCTACAAGGGAGTGATAGTCTTCCTTCGGGTGTTCGACGGCAGCGTGAAGAGCGGCGACAAGGTGAGGTTCATGGCTTCCGGGACGGATGAAGAGGTGGTCGAAGTGGGCTATTTCGGCGCCGGCCGTTTCATACCCTGCGATGAGCTTTCTGCCGGTATGGTCGGCTATATCACGGCATCCATCAAGGATGTGAGGCAGACGAGGGTCGGAGATACGGTGACATCTGCCGTCACTCCGTGCACTGAGGCTCTGCCGGGATACAAGAAGGTGAATCCCATGGTGTATTGCGGAGTATATCCTGCGGATACGAGGGACTATCCGAATCTGAGAGATGCACTGGAGAAGCTGCAGCTTAACGATGCTTCGCTCACCTTTGAGCCTGAGTCTTCGCTGGCTCTGGGCTTCGGCTTCAGGTGCGGTTTCCTTGGACTGCTTCATCTGGACATAGTGGCAGAGAGACTGGAGAGAGAATACGATCTGGATCTGGTGACTACTGCACCGGGTGTCGTATACAGGGTGTACAGGACCGACGGGGAGATGATAGAGCTCACCAATCCCTCCAATCTGCCCGAGCCCTCTGAGATAGAGCATATGGAGGAGCCCATAGTAGCGGCCGAGATAATGGTTTCCACAGAGTACCTGGGGGCTATCATCAAGCTGTGCCAGGAGAGGCGGGGAGTACAGACTGCCATGGAATATCTTGAGGAGACCAGAGTGCTTCTCAAGTATGATCTGCCGCTTAATGAGATCATATATGACTTCTTCGATGCGCTGAAGTCGAGATCCAGAGGGTATGCGAGCTTCGACTACGAGATGAAGGGCTATGTGAAGTCGGAGCTGGTAAAGCTGGATATCCTTATAAACAAAGAATATGTGGATGCACTCTCGTTCATCGTCTTCAAGGATTCGGCCTATGAGAGAGGCTCAAGGATGTGTGAGAGGCTGAAGGGAGAGATCCCCAGGCATCTGTTCGAGATCCCCATACAGGCAGCCGTGGGCGGCAAGGTCATCGCAAGAGAGACCGTGAAGGCTGTGCGCAAGGACGTGCTGGCCAAGTGCTACGGCGGAGATATATCGAGAAAGAAAAAGCTTCTGGAAAAACAGAAAGAGGGTAAGAAAAAGATGAGACAGATAGGCTCCGTAGAAGTGCCAAAGGAAGCCTTCCTGTCTGTACTCAGGCTCGATGAAGAGTAACGATATTTCTGTCTACGTTCATTTCCCGTTCTGTGTCAGGAAATGTCTCTACTGTGATTTCAATTCTGCTCCCGCATCACGGGAGACCATGAGGGCGTATACGCATGCTCTCCTGACGGAGATCACTGCAAAGAGAAGTCTTTTGCGGGGGAGGAAGCTCTCCTCCGTGTATCTTGGAGGAGGTACACCGAGCCTTATGGATCCCGGTGATATAGCAGACGTCCTTGGTGCGATCGACTCCATTACCACGATAGGTCATGATACCGAAGTTTCCATGGAGGTGAATCCGGGCACTTTGGGAGGTGAATACTCCGAAGGGGCCGGGGGAGACAGGGTGGCGGCACTTATGAAGGCGGGGGTGAACCGCATGAGCATCGGGCTTCAGTCGGCTGATGAAGGTGAGCTGAAGGCGCTTGGGAGGATACACTCCTTAGATGATTTCATGAGGACCTATGACCTCCTGCAAAGCTGCGGTGTGCCCGAGATCAGCGTGGATATCATGACAGCGATCCCGCATCAGACGGAAGATAGCCTGCAGCGCACTCTGGAGACTGTCACTTCGCTGAAGCCGGGGCATATATCGGCATACTCACTGATCATAGAAGAGGGCACGCCCTTCGGACGTGCCGGGGAGGAGAGTCTGTGCCTTCCGGATGAGGACACCTCCTTTGCTCTGGACAGATACACCGTGAGATACCTGAAGGATGCAGGCTATGACAGATACGAGATCTCCAATTATGCGCTCATGACACCTGCCGGTGATCACAGATGCAGACATAATCTCGGATACTGGGAAAGGGCGGATTATCTCGGTATCGGGGTATCTGCGGCCTCTCTTGTGGGAGATCACAGGTTCACCAATGCCCCTGATGTGGATTCTTATATCAAAGACCCGGGGGCAGAGCATGCGGAGGACAGGCGGATAAGCCGGAAGGAAGCCATGGAGGAGTTCATGTTCCTGGGACTTCGCAAGACGGCGGGGGTATCCGAAGAGGCATTTGAGGAGGACTTCGGTGTGAGTATGAGCAGTGTCTATGATGGCGTGATCAAAAGGTATGCCGAAGAAGGGCTGATGAAAAGATCAGAAGGCCGGGTATTTCTTACGGAGAGAGGGCTGGAGGTGTCGAATATCATCCTTTCCGATTTTCTTCTCTGACCCTGTCTTTAATGCTTATTTTTCTTGCGTAATCCCGTGAAACATAATAGAATAAACTATATACATACTCGGAGGATCATATATGAGGGTTGGTTTTAAGTATTATCGTGCTGAGGACAGGATGGTTTTCGATCCTTCTGTGACGAAGATCCTGGCTGGCGATAGTACTGTTATGCCCTTTATCAACAATATCGAGTTCGGTGCGAAGATACATACCGACGACTGCAAGAGAGCGATAGTCTTCTTTACTCAGGATTTTGATTTCTCACACAGGAATTTCTGCTATGTCAGGTTCATGGACAGGAACGGGGACTTTCCCTGGTTCCAGATCAGCGTCGCAGGTAATATGGACGGATGTCTCACGGGCTCGCTGGAGCAGATATCCGAGGAGTCGGAGTCAGAGCGGATAGCTTTCTTCTGCAAGCTGCAGGGCTTCCTAAACGAACTCCCGATCTATGATGTGCCGAATCTCTTTGCGATAAGGATGACGGATTACAGGTCCCTCTCCGTGAATGAGGGCAGGGATCTGGCAGATCAGGCGATGCAGAATGCCTTCGAGGTCGTGAAGGGTGTGCTCAGAGGCAGCGATGTAGTGGCCTTCGGCGGAGAGGATACCATCTTTGCTTATCTTCTGGGGATCAAGGATGATATGATCCTCTGTGACAGGGCATCCTCCATCATATCGTCACTGCGTATCGCCTGGGGTGAATACAGCGAGAACCTGAAGGAAGTCGTGTCCATTGGTATATCCACTGTTGCCAACAATGACAACCTGAACATCTCCGAGCTTTATGCCAAGGCTGCGGCTGCTCTTGATGCCGCTACCAAGAGGCACAAGAATACATATGCACTCTTCTCGGACAAGATAAAGGATGAGGAGCAGTTCGTCGGCAAGAACGTTTCTCTTCACGATATAGAGCTGGTAAAGAATATCCTGGATCCTGTGAGGACCTGGGCTTATGCCGTGGACGAGAGGCTTCACCTGCTGTACAAGAACAACGCTCTCAACGAGAGGATACCGGGAGAGAGTCTTGGCTACTGCTACCAGCTGATCAAGGGAGAGTCATCTCAGTGTGAGGACTGTCCTCTCAGGAAGTTCGAGGGGGATCAGTCATCGGTAGACAGTGATGTGTTCTCTCCGGGACTTCGCAGGACCATACATATGCGCACTACCAGGCTGCGCATGCGCAACAATATCAAGGTCTATATCATTGCGGCTACCAAGGAGGACATCTCAGAGCAGCTGGAGGTGCTCAACCAGAGCACCAGGAACTACAACAGGGCAATGCAGAAGATGCAGGATATCATCTGGGAGATAGATCTGGATGAGATGAAGTGCATCCGTATCAGAGAAGAGAATATCCTGTCCATGGTAGACAGGCGCGTGGACAACTACGATACCGTACGAGAGTACTATCTTAACCATGTGGTATATCCCGACGACAGAGAGGATATGATGCTTGCGACCAGCCCGGACAGGCTGAGAGAGGCATCCAGGATAGGCAGGAGCAACGTGGACAGCAAGGTCAGGCTCCTCTATCAGGACGGCACCTATCACTGGTATTCCATAAACTCCATACTGGAGGGCGACAAAGTGTATCTCGTGGCCAGAGACATCAACGATCTGTCGCATGATATCGTGGAGGACTATGTGGCGAGCAGGCGCTACATCGAGATACGGAAGGACAATACCGCACGCAATGAGCTTGCCAAGAATTACGAGAGATCCGAGCATGTGAACGAGCTCACGGGCATATATGTGTTTGAGTATGATGCAGCAGAGAAGAGCTATTATCTGAGCACCACCTTTGAGAATATGTTCGAGGTCACCGAGAGCATGGAGAAGGATGAGTGGTCTCTGCTCGAGGGGCTCACTCCCTATGCCGATGACAGGGGCAAGTACGAGGACTTCCTCCAGAGGGTAAAGAATGCCAGCGACACCTACGAGATCACCGTGAGGCTGATCAACAGGTTCGGGGTGGCTCTGTGGTTCACCATCACGGTCCAGGCTCTCATGGGTATAGGCAATTCCCTGGCCCGTGTCACGGGCTGCATACAGGACGTCAATACGGAGATGGAGATCAAGGCCGAGCTGGAGTTCAGGGCTGACTTCGATCCGCTTACCGGTCTCATCAACAGCGAGAAGTTCTACAAGGATACGGAAGAGCGTCTGCTGATGCGGCCTGACAGCAAGTTTGCCATCATCTCGGTGGATATAGACAGGTTCCGTATCATTAACGACAGATTCGGCATAGAGGCAGGTAACGGATGTCTGAGGGAGCTCGGACGGGTGATACACAGCTCGCTCCCCTGGGACGGCATAGCGGCCAGATACCAGTCGGATATGTTCACTGTCCTCTTCGAGTATGAGGATGAGCATGATATCCTTGATTACATCGAGAAGCTGACTCTCGGATTCCATGTGGAGGAGGCTACCAGATGCGGCTCCACGCTCAGCTACGGCATCTACAAGGTAGATGACAGGAATATCACCGTAAGGCTCATGTGCGACAGGGCAAGACTCGCCAAGAAGAATATCAAGGGCAATACTCTGACGAACTTTGATGTCTATGATGACAATATAAGGGTGAAGCAGAACAGACTGGCAGAGATGGAGAGTGAGATGCAGATAGCTATGGACAGGCATGAGTTTGTCATGTATCTGCAGCCGAAGATCTCTCTCGATACCAACAAGATCTGCGGAGCGGAGGCTCTTGTCAGATGGATGCACCCCACCAAGGGACTGCGTATGCCGGGAGATTTCCTGCCGCTCTTCGAGAGCAACGGATTCATCAAGCACATCGATGAGTTCATGTGGGATGAGACGGCAAAGTATCTTGCAAGACTGGCGGAGCTGCGTGTGGATATACCTCTTTCGGTCAATATATCCAGGCTTCATATAGGCAACACAGATCTCGTGAGCACCTTTACTTCTCTTGTGGACAAGTACGGCATTCAGCCGAAGAATCTGGAGCTGGAGATCACGGAGACGCTGTTCACGGAGGATACGAAGTCGCTGTATGAGGTGATGTCCGGGCTCAAGGAAAAGGGCTTCACCATAGAGATGGATGATTTCGGTTCGGGTTATTCTTCTCTGAACATGCTGAAGGATGCACCTGTTGATGTAATAAAGATAGACAGGTTCTTCATAGATGAGGTAATAGATACGAACAGGGGTAAGATAATAGTCGCCAATTCGATCAAGATGTCGAAGGATCTCGGCATGAAGGTGATAGCCGAGGGAGTGGAGTCCAGAGAGCAGGCTGAGTTCCTGAGGGATGCCGGCTGTGATGTGGCTCAGGGTTACTATTATTCGAAGCCCGTTCCAACGGAGGAGTTTGAGAA
>DNLO01000001.1 GCA_003488445.1 Lachnospiraceae bacterium
TGCCACACCCGGCATAGCCATGCGTTCGTCGGTTTCCACGGCTTCGAAGGGGCCGATGGGGGCGTGGTAGTGCAGACAGGGGTCGATGACCACTACCGTAAGGACTGTAACGGCGAGGCAGATCAGTGTAGATGCGATTGTCAGTAATGTATATCTTTTTGCGTTCATCTTTTTCAGAAATTCACGTACAGGAACTTGGAAAAAGCCGACAGTGACAGGAGACTCAGGAACATCAGCGCAGTGGTTGCCGCCACGAGCCTGCCCGATGGTCTGAAAGCGGCTATGCGCTCATCCGTATTCTTCATGCATATCGAAGCGATCACTGAGAAAAGGAGTATGCCTGCGATGATGACGAAGCCGGAATAGTACGGGTCTATCGGGGTATAAGTGAGGAACAGCCACTGCAGGGTCTGAAACTCGGGTGGTGTGACAGAGGCGATGAAGAGAGCCTCTATGGGGCGGATCCCGCCGGTGAAGAGCTGAGCGAAGAATGCATGAGCGGTCGCTATATCTTCAGACCTGAAATATACCCAGGCCAGATTGACGAAGGAGAAGGTGAGTATGAAACGTATGGCCTTCGGCCACTTCGCGGAATACGGCGAGAGCAGCTTGCTTGCGATGATGCCGGCACCGTGGACCATCCCCCACACCAGGAAGGTGAGGGAAGCGCCGTGCCAGAGACCGCTGAGCAGGAATACGATGAAATAATTGATATAGGTGCGCACCTTCCCCTTGCGGTTGCCGCCCAGAGGGAAGTATACGTATTTGCGGAAGAAACGCGTGAGAGTGATGTGCCAGCGCTTCCAGAACTCGTTTATCGAAAGAGAACGGTAGGGTGAGTCGAAATTGACGGGAAGGTCCATGCCAAGCATGAGGCAGACACCTCTGGCCATATCACAGCACCCCGAGAAGTCAAAGTATATCTGCATTGTAAACGAGAGCATCACGAGCAGGGCGCCTGTCGAGCCGAGAAGCTCGATGTTCATGTAGCCCCAGTCGGTATATTTCGCGAGAGTATCTGCAAGGAGCATCTTTTTGGCGAGCCCGAACGCAAAGGCCATGAGGCCCGCACCTATCCTGTCATAGTCGGTATCGTCCCTTACCGAGCGGTCGAACCAGGGGATCATCTCCTGCGAGAAGGCTATGGGACCTATGGAGACCTTCGGGAAGAAGGATACGAAGAGCAGATAATCGAGCAGACTGCAGGAGGCTGAAGAGTCCCTGAAGCAGTCGACGAGATACGCGATCTGTGAAAAAGTATAGTAGCTGATGCCCAGAGGGAGTATCACGGAGCTCATGACGAAGTCGCTGTGGAACAGGGAGGCGGCAAGTGATGAGAAGAATCCGAGATATTTGCAATAGACAAGGGCACCGATATCGACTGTGATCCCGGCAGCCAGGAGCAGCTTTCCGATATGCGGTCTTTCCTTATTCCTTGTCATCAGATACGCGACGGAATAGTTGAAGAGCATGCTGGCAATAAGGACGATAAGAGCGCGCTTATTGTGATAGCCGTAGAAAAAGAAGGAAGCGCTAAGAAGAAAGCACTTCGATACCACGGGTCTGTGAAGCCGCTTCAGCAGATAGTGTACCGCCACTACTATCGGAAGAAATATCAAAATAAAGGAATATGAATTGAATATCATGCAATAGATTATAAGATATTATTCCCATATTTATAAGTGGATTATATTGTGTACCGACGCGGTCCGGACCACAATCTGAGGGGGTACGGTATGATATTTTACGAATCATGTTGAATATTGTTTACGTAATCGTTTTAGTTTGTTGACGATATAGTTGGATTTAGGTAAAATTTGTAAGGTCGGGCAGATGCCCGGCAGAACTGAAAACTTTCATAAATGGAGGAAACTTTATGAAAAAGAAAATCGTGAGCGTATTGCTCAGCATGACAATGGTCGCTGCTATCCTTGCAGGATGCGGCAGCAGCGCTGCCAACACAGCAGCACCCGCAGCAGATGCAGCAGCACCTGCAGCTGATGAGGCAGCTCCCGCTGCAGACACAGCAGCAGCAGACACAGCAGCTCCCGCAGCATCAGGAGCAGGCAAGAAGGTTGCAGTGGCTATGCCCACACAGTCTTCAGAGAGATGGATGCACGACGGCGCAAACATGAAGGAGCAGCTCGAGAAGCTCGGCTACGAGGTAGACCTTCAGTACGCAGAGGATGATGTCCAGGCTCAGGTTTCACAGATCGAGAACATGATCGCAGCAGGCGCTGACTGCCTTGTTATCGCAGCTATCGACTCTGACGCTCTCGTGAATGTTGAGGCACAGGCTAAGGATGCAGGCATCCCTGTTATCGCTTATGACCGTCTCCTTATGAACACGGATGCAGTTTCATACTATGCTACATTCGACAACAAGGGTGTCGGCACAAAGATCGGTGAGTACATCGTACAGCACTGCGGCGCTACAAAGGATGATCCCAAGACCATCGAGCTCTTCATGGGTTCACCTGACGACAACAATGCACACATGCTCTATGCAGGTCTTATGGAGCAGATCCAGCCTCTGCTGGATGACGGCTCACTCATCTGCAAGTCCGGCCAGATCGCATTCGAGGACAACAACACTCTGAGATGGGATCAGCAGACTGCAATGAAGAGATGTGAGGACCTCCTTACAAGATACTATGCAGACGAGGATCTCGACATCTGCGCATGCGCATATGACGGACTTTCCTATGGATGCATGTCAGCTCTTGAGGGTGCAGGCTATACAGATGCTAACTGGCCTCTGATCACAGGACAGGATGCAGAGCTGATGGCTACAAAGCACATCATCTCCGGCAAGCAGACAATGTCCATCTACAAGGACACAAGACTTCTTGCTTCAAAGTGCGTTACCATGGTACAGGCAGTGCTCGAGGGTGCTGAGCCTGAGATCAACGACACAGAGCAGTACAACAACGGCAAGATCGTAGTTCCTTCATATCTGTGTGAGCCCGTTCCGGTCGATAAGGACAACTACAAGGAAGTCATCATCGGCGGCGGATACTATACAGAGGAGCAGCTGGCTGAGTAATCATAATCAAAGATTATCTTAGGTAAGCGGGGCGGCGGCAGAAAGCTGCCGCCCTGTTTGTAATTATTCAGAAGGAGTTGGTAGGATGTCGGATTACATTTTGGAAATGGATCACATTACGAAGCAATTCTCCGGAGTGAAGGCTCTTGATGACGTCAACATCAAGGTCAAAAAAGGAGAGATCCATGCTCTGTGCGGTGAAAACGGTGCAGGCAAGTCCACGCTGATGAATGTCCTGTCGGGCGTGTATCCTTACGGAACATATGACGGAGACATCATCTATAAGGGCGAGCATTGCAAGTTTCACAACCTCAGGGACTCTGAGGCAAAGGGCATTGTCATAATACACCAGGAGCTGGCACTTTCGCCCCTGCTCAGCGTGGCTGAGAACGTGTTCATAGGCAATGAGCAGACGAGCATGAAGGGGGTAATAGACTGGACTGAAACGAGAAGGCGGGCACAGGAGATGCTGGCCAAGGTGGGACTTGAGCACGAGGATGTCAATGTTCCCGTCAATTCTCTCGGAGTAGGCAAGCAGCAGCTCATAGAGATAGCGAAGGCCATGGCAAAGAAGGTCGAGCTTCTTATTCTGGACGAGCCTACGGCAGCCCTCAACGATGAGGAGAGCCGCAAGCTGCTGGATATCATGCTGCAGCTGAAGGAACAGGGTATCACCTGTATCATCATTTCTCACAAGCTGAACGAGATCGAATATGTATCTGATTCGGTCACGATCATAAGAGATGGAAAGACGATAGAGACTCTGGTCAAGGGTAAGGATGACTATTCGGAAGACAGGGTCATCAAGGCAATGGTCGGACGTGAGATGACCAACCGTTACCCCGCCAGGGAAGGTGTTGATATCGGTGATGTGATATTCGAGGTAAAGAACTGGAACGTATATCATCCCGATGATGAACATCGGCAGATGCTGAAAGATATAAATATCAAGGTAAGAGCAGGAGAGGTGGTCGGACTCGCAGGTCTGATGGGAGCAGGAAGGACGGAGCTGGCGATGAGTATCTTCGGACACAGCTACGGACAGAAGATCTCCGGAAGCATCCTGATCCACGGCAAGGAGGTCCACCTGAAAACGGTCAAGGATGCCGTGAAGAACAAGCTGGCATATATTTCCGAGGACAGAAAGACCTATGGTCTCAATCTGATCGGAGATGTCAAGGAGAATATGACGATCGCGGCAAGGCCGTTCTTCTTCTCGAAAAACGGAGTGATAAATGCCAATGATGAGATAGTGGCGGCTCAGGAATACACGGACAAGGTCAAGGTCAAGGCCAATTCCATCAATCAGGTGGTGGGGTCGCTCTCCGGAGGTAACCAGCAGAAGGTCGTCCTGGCCAAATGGATGCTGACACAGCCGGATATCCTGATCATGGATGAGCCTACAAGAGGTATCGACGTAGGTGCGAAGTACGAGATCTACTGTGTGATAAACGAGTTGGCGAAGCAGGGGAAGGCGATCATCGTCATCTCCTCGGAAATGCCTGAGATAATCGGTACCTGTGACAGGCTTTATGTAATAAACGACGGTGAGATCGCCGGAGAAGTTTCAAAAGAAGAATTCTCACAGGAAAGGATAATGCAGCTGATAATGGCTCATCAAAGAAAGGGAGACGGTGATGGAAACGAAGAATAAAACTGTAAAGATGGACATGAAACAGTATGGAATGTTTTTTGCCCTGATCGTAATTTATCTGGTATTTGCTATATTGACAAAGGGTGCCAATCTGACTCCCATGAACATCAACAACCTTATCATGCAGAACGGCTATGTCGTCATACTTGCCATAGGTATGCTTTTGTGCGTTCTGACCGGTAACATCGATCTGGGTGTAGGATCGGTGGTAGCTGTCACCGGATCCATCGCCGGTATCATAATGATGGATCTCAAGATGAACATGTGGGTTGCCATAGCTGCAGCTCTTCTGGTAGGACTCCTTGTGGGTATCTTCGCCGGAGTGTTCATAGCTTATCTGGGCATACCGCCTTTCGTCACGACCCTGGCTACCATGCTCATGGGCCGAGGCCTCACCTACACACTGCTGCAGGCTCAGACCAAGGGCCCCTTCGATGCATCCTACAACTTCATCGGAGCAGGCTTCCTGCCTGTCATCAAGATACCCTTCGGTGACGGTACACTGGATCTCGTCAGTATCGCAGTAGCTGCAGTGGCATCAGTAGTGCTCATCCTCTCGGAGATAAAGAGCAATGCCACAAAGAAGAAGTACAACTTCGCGGTGAACCCCACATGGCAGATAGTGCTGAAGCTGGCCGTGATGCTCTTCATCATATGGTTCTTCTTCTACAAGCTTTCACGCTACAACGGACTGCCCTTCGTGCTCCTTATCATGGCAGTGCTGATAGTGATCTACGCCTTCATCACGAGCAAGACCGTGGCAGGACGTCAGATATATGCTCTCGGAGGCAACCGTAAGGCTGCAAACCTCTCCGGTATCGATACCAACAAGGTGTTCTTCTGGGTATATGTCAACATGGGAGTGCTCTCTGCAATAGCAGGAATAGTGCTCTCGGCAAGAAACGGATCGGCTACTCCCAAGGCCGGTGACGGATTCGAGATGGACGCCATCGCATCCTGCTATATCGGAGGAGCTGCCGTCGCAGGTGGTGCCGGTACCATAGTCGGTGCAGTGGTGGGAGCTTTCATCATGGGTATCCTGAACAACGGAATGTCCCTGTTCGGATGGTCAACCGATATACAGAAGATAGTCAAGGGTGCGGTCCTTCTCGGTGCCGTGACTCTGGACGTGCTTTCAAAGAGAAAGAAGGGCTGATAGATGAGTAAGCTGTATTTTATTCCCGGTTCGCAGGATCTGTACGGTGAGGAGTGCCTGAAGCAGGTCGCAGCCGACTGCAGGGAGATGGTGGATTTCCTGAAGGACAGGCTGAAGGATACCGTGGATATCGAGCTCCTCCCCACAGTAGAGACATCGAAGATCTGTGTGGAGGATATCAGGAAAGCACAGGCAGATGATGACTGTGTGGGTGTGATCACGTGGATGCATACCTTCTCACCTGCCAAGATGTGGATAAAGGGACTGCAGGAGCTGAGAAAACCGCTGCTGCATCTGCATACGCAGGCAAACCGCAAGCTTCCCTATGACGAGATAGACATGGACTTCATGAACCTCAACCAGGCGGCTCACGGTGACAGAGAGTATGGCTTCATACTCGCAAGACTTAACATACCCCACGAGGTGGTGGCAGGCTACTACCAGAACGACAGGGTAGTGAACAGGATAAGGCAGTTTGCCCGCGTGGCAAAGGCCATAGGTCTCTCACACAACACTCTGGTAGCCACATTCGGCAACAACATGCGCGATGTGGCTGTCACGGACGGCAACAGGCTGGAGAGTGAGATCAAGTACGGATGGGAGATCAAGTACTGGGGCATAGGCGAGATAGCATCTCTTGCCGAGAAGGCGACCGATGCAGAGGTGGATGCCAAGATGGCCGAGTATGAGAGCAAGTACACCATGGCTACCGACAACGTGGAGGCAGTGCGTGAGCAGGCCCGCTACGAGGTGGCATTCGACAAGTTCATCGCAAAGAACAACGTGACGGCTTTCACTGACAACTTCCAGGATCTGCACGGTATGAAGCAGCTGCCCGGTATCGCCGCCCAGAATCTGATGGCGAAGGGGATAGGCTTCGGACCCGAGGGAGACTACAAGATCGCTGCTCTTTCAGCTGTGCTGATGAAGATGGCAGAGGGACTCGACGGAGCTACAGGCTTCATAGAGGACTATACCTACGACCTCACGGAGGGAGAGGAGCTTGAGCTCGCTTCCCATATGCTGGAGGTGCCGGCATCCTTTGCTGCAGGCAAGCCCGAGATACAGGTGCACCCTCTCGGAATAGGCGGCAAGGCTGATCCTGCCCGTCTCGTATTCGACGGAGTGACAGGTGACGGCATACAGGTGACCCTCATCGATATGGGTGATCACTTCCGTATCATCTGTGCGGACATAGAGCTTGTGAAGCAGCCAAAGCCCATGCCGAAGCTTCCCGTGGCACGTATCATGTACAGGCACAAGCCCAACTTTGAGATAGGAACTGCGGGCTGGTGCTATGCCGGAGGAGCTCATCATGCAGTGGTATCCACGGCGCTTACGAGAGATGATATCGCGATGTTTGCACGGCTTACGGGTACGGAGCTCATCTGCATAGGTGATGATACCACCGAGGCGGATCTTCAGAAGTTCTTTATGCCGAAGTACTGAGAAGAAAGCAATATCTGCAAGACATACTGAAGAAGGGACCGGGAAGCCGGTCTCTTCTTTATTGCACGCAAGATTCCAGTACGCTCCGGCGACCGATCCGCAGATTCCCTTCCGCACCGTCTCCGTCAAAGGAACGCTCATGCCGGTGTGCTCATGCCGGTGCACTCGTGCCGGGCCGGAAGGCGGAATAGGCAAAGAGAGCCGATTGGTGTATAATATTCGGTGTTATGCCGTAAGGAAAATACATACAGGATGCATACTTACATCGAAAGAGGCAGGATATGGCACTGAGACAGATAAGGGAGATGGGAGATCCGATACTCGAAAAGAAGTCAAAGGAGGTCACCCAGATCACCGACAGGACAAGGGAACTCATAGATGACATGATAGATACACTCATGGAGGCTGACGGCGTGGGGCTCGCGGCCGTACAGGTGGGTGTGCTGAAGCGGATAATCATCATCGATGTGGATACGGAGGACGAAGAGGCCGCACCCATAGTGATGATCAACCCTGTGATAAAAGAGACTGACGGGGAACAGGAGGGCTATGAAGGCTGCCTTTCCGTACCCGGCAAGACGGGAAAGGTAAAGAGGCCGAACCACGTAGTGGTGGAGTTTATGGACGAGGATCTTAAGCCTGTGACTATGGAAGGGGAAGGGCTCTTTGCCAGATGTGTATGCCATGAGTGCGACCATCTCGAGGGTGAGCTCTACGTCGGCAAGGTGGACGGACCGCTGAAGGACGTGGAGGATCTGGAGTCTGAGGACGGGGACAAGGACAGATGAGGATCGTCTTCATGGGCACACCGGACTTCGCAGCCTGTACGCTGCAGGCCGTATATGAAGCGGGGCACGAGGTGGTGCTCGCTGTCACCCAGCCTGACAGACCGAAGGGCAGGGGCGGAAAGGTGTCCATGAGCGAGGTGAAGCAGTATGCCGCAGAAAAGGACATAGCGGTATATCAGCCTGAGAGGATAAGAGATGCCGCTGCGGTGGAGGAGCTTCGAAGATATGCCCCGGAGCTCATAGTGGTGGCGGCTTTCGGGCAGATACTCCCGAAGGAGATCCTGGAGATGCCGGAATACGGCTGCATAAATGTGCATGCATCGCTGCTGCCGCGACTTCGGGGCGCATCTCCAATACAGACAGCAATACTTGAGGGAGACAGTGAGACGGGAGTCACCATCCAGCAGATGGGCGAGGGGCTGGATACGGGAGATATCATCTCGCAGAGGAGCATCGAAATAGAGAGTGACGACACCGGAGGGAGTCTTTTCGACAAGCTGGCAAAGCTGGGGGCAGAGCTTACGGTAGATACCATAGCCGCCATAGCAGAGGGCAGGGCGCAGGCCGTCCCGCAGGACGAGGAGCGGGCGACTTATGCAGCCAAGATAGACAAAAAGATGGGCCATATCGACTACAGCCGTCCGGCTGCAGAGATCTGCAGGATGATAAGGGCGCTCAACCCCTGGCCCTCGGCCTACACATACATAGACGGAAAGCTCATGAAGGTCTGGAAGGCAAGGGCCGGAGAGGACGTGAAGGACGAGGCCGGATGTGTGAGTGAGGTGACAAAGGACTATGTGAGGGTCGCCTGCTCTGAGGGCTCGCTTGTGCTGGAGGAAGTACAGATAGAGGGCAAGAAGCGCATGACAGTGCACGATCTGCTCTTGGGATACAGGATAGAAAAAGGCACGGTATTGACATAGAGTTCATTATGCCGGAAGACACGGAGGACAGAAATGGGATATTATTACGGATTTGACTGGACATATCTGCTGCTGATAATAGGCATGATAGCTTCGGGGATAGCATCCGCGAAGGTATCATCCACCTTCAAAAGGTACTCGAGGGTGGGTTCGTCTACAGGCATGACAGGAGCGGAGGCTGCGAAGAGGATCCTCTATTCGGAGGGTATCACCGATGTGGAGGTACAGCATATCTCCGGCAGTCTCACGGATCATTACGATCCCTCGAGGAAGGTGGTGAGCCTTTCGGATGCCACCTACGGCTCAACCTCGGTGGCAGCCATAGGAGTGGCGGCTCATGAGTGCGGCCATGTGATACAGCACCACACGGGATATGTCCCTCTGGGCATCAGATCAGCTCTGGTCCCGGTGGCAAGTGTCGGATCCAAGGCAGGCATACCCATCTGCCTGCTGGGGGCGTTCCTTGGAATGAATCCCACACTCATCAATCTGGGAATACTCATATTCTCCTTCGGAGTGCTCTTTCAGATAGTCACACTGCCGGTGGAGTTCGATGCATCCCACAGGGCGCTGAAGCTGGTGCGTACTCTCGGCATACTGGATGAGGCCGAGACCAGGGATACAAGGAAGGTGTTGAGTGCGGCAGCGATGACATATGTGGCATCCGCTTTCGCCTCCGTACTGTCTCTCCTCAGGCTCGTGATCATCTTCGGAGGCAGACGCAGGGACTGAGGCAGCGCGGGTAGCAGGAGCATCAAAGAGAGAGGCTTTGCCGGACAGATGAAAAGAGTTAATACGCGACAGATAGTATTGGATATATTGCTGCAGTATGAAAAAGAGGGGACGAAGCTTCGCCCCCTTTTGAATGCTGCTCTGGATAAGTACGTATATCTTGACAGCCGGGACAGGGCGTTCATCAAGAGCCTTACGGAGGGGGTGGCAGAAAGACGTATCACCCTGGACTACATAGCAGACCGGGTCTCGAAGACGCCGACTGAACGCATGAAGCCGGTGATACGCATGATCATAAGGATGGGTATATACCAGCTGGTGTTCATGGAGCATGTGCCTGACAGTGCGGCGGTAAATGAAGCAGTGAAGCTCACCCGCCTGAAGCATATAGAAGGGCTCGGGGGAGTGGTGAACGGTGTGCTCAGGGCTGTGACGCGTCTGCGGGATGAAGGGATCACATACCCCGACCCCGAGACCGAATATTCCTGCCCGGGATGGATCGCAGACAGGCTGAGGCTTGATCACGGGACCTTGAAGGCAGAGGCTGTGATCCGCTCAGGTGTGGGAAGCATGCCCATGTATCTGAGGGTGAACAGACTGCTTGCCGGAAGAGACGAAGTGGCAGCAGAGCTTCTGGGTGAAGGGGTGAGAGCAGTGCCGGCAGATGATGCTCCGGATATCCTGAAAGTGGAAGAGGGAAGCCTTGCTCCGGGACTTTCCGAAAGCTTCCGTAAGGGCCGGTATTCCGTGCAGGACCTCTCGTCTTATACCGCAGTTTATGAAATGTGGAAGCAGATTTCAGTTAACATAAACAGCGAGAACTCGGTTGACATAAAAATAATAGATATGTGTGCCGCACCCGGGGGCAAATCCTGTGCTCTCGCAGAGCTTATGGAGGATAAAGCGCATATCAGAGCATATGACATCTCGGAGGACAAGCTGTCAAGGATAAGGGA
>DNLO01000245.1 GCA_003488445.1 Lachnospiraceae bacterium
TTCCCGTGCAGCAGCTTTTGTCAGTCCTCAAAGCATCTTTCAGCACGAGTTCCTTATTCAGAAAAACACTTGCCTCTCTCCCGTATCGGCAGAAATACAGTCTTTCGATGTCTCCGGCTCTTTCTATCAGCCCCTCGGTACAAAGCCTTCCGACCACCAGCTCCTTCAGATCATCTCCCGTACATATGATCTTCAGCACAGGCTGTTCGTTCACGATCACCGTGAGCTCATGCTCTTTTATCAGGGCACACTCTTTATCTGCGGTTTCTCCGCCGGGATAATGCACGGTCGTATCGTAGATCTCCGTCAGCTTCTCAGGCTGTGACGCCCTGTCATCCATCGGCTTCTCCTTTCAGTATCAATAGACCATGCTCCAGCTCGGGCAGCAGAAGATCCAGACATTCACTCACAGCCTTGGGGCTTCCCGGAAGATTGATGATCAGAGTCTTCTTTCTTATCACACTGACTGCCCGGGAGAACATAGCCCTTGGAGTGATCTTCATGCTGTAGGAGCGGATAGCCTCGGCTATCCCCGGAGCGTTCCTCTCTCCCGCTCTCATTGTAGCTTCAGGCATACGGTCTCTTTGGGAAAATCCCGTGCCTCCTGTGGTGAACACCACATCCACACCTGCCTCATCCGCAAGCCTTGTGAGCTCATCATATATCCTGTCTTCATCATCAGGCAGCAGGAGCTGTTCTTCGACTGTATATCCGGATCTTTCCGCCATCTCCTTTATCAAAGGGCCACTCCTGTCTTCTCTTTCGCCTCTGTAGGATCTGTCGCTTGCAGTGAGGACCGCCGCACTGAATACACGGCGTATCTCATCTCCTTTACTTATGACACCGCCTCTTTGCACTCTGGCAAATACACCGTTTTGTGGCATTATGCACTCTCCCGTGGTCTTCATGATCTCACAACCGGTGTGACACTGCTTGCCTATCTGGGTGATCTCAAGCAGCACATCATTTGATACAAGCCTGGTACCCGGACTCATCAGTGATAGATCATACCCCTTTATGAGCAGGTTCTCACCGAAGATCCCCGGCACAATGCTTACATCCTTTGCTCTTTTCTTAAATTCTTCGACCTTTTCGTATGAGAGCAGGCTTACCTGTCTTTCGCTTCCGGCATGGGCGTCGTTTTCCAGTCCGTGATCTGCCAAGACCCTGCAGGTGCCGATATCACGCTTTACAGTACCTTTCTTCTCGCTGATACAGACAGCTTCTATCCTTCCCATATACTATCCTCCTATCTGCACCATGCGTCTTCTGTCCGTTGTCATACATGGTGAATCAAAGCTGTGGGATGCCTTTTTGTGTTTTACCGCATCGAGGATGATGGCGCTTATCTCCTCGTCACTCGCCCCGCCGCGAAGCGGTGATCTCAGATCCACCCCGTCGGGATATTGCAGGCAAAGCTTCAGAAAGCCTTCAGCCGTGAGCCTCACCCTGCGGCAGCTGTCACAGAATCTGTGCGAGAGCGGACTGATGAAGCCTATCCTTCCGGGCCGCTCTCCGAATCCGTAATACCTGGCAGGCCCCCTCCGGTAAAGCTCCGTGGGGGTGTCTGCCGGATATGATCTGCCATATCTTTCTTCCAGCCTCTCTATCAGGCGGGACGTGGTTATACCCGAATGATGTGTCGCACACCCTATGGGCATAAGCTCGATAAACCTTATATCAGTCTTTTTTGATCCTGCATATTCTACAAGCGGGATAAGATCCTCCTCGTTCAGATCCTTAATCAGCACGCTGTTGAGCTTCACCTTAAGCCCTGAACGAAGAGCCTCATCTATTCCGTTCAGGGTCCTTTTCAGTCTGCTGCCTTCACATCGGGTGATCTTTTCGAAGCAGTCTTCACGCAGTGTATCGAGACTGATATTGATATCGGTGAGTCCGGCATCTCGGAGCTTTACTGCATTTTCAGAAAGCAGCTGTCCGTTGCTCGTCATAGCGATCTCATCAAACCCGTATTCCCTTCGGAGTATGGCTACGAGCCCGGCAGCACCCCGTCTGACCAGAGGCTCTCCTCCTGTCAGACGGACTCTCCTTATTCCCAGCCCGGACATGATGCCCGCGATCCTTGCTGTCTCTTCAAGGGTGAGGATATCTCTGTGATCCAGATGACGAATACCCTCTTCCGGCATACAGTATGAGCATCTGAGGTCACATTTGTCTGTAAGTGATATCCGAAGATGATCTATCTCTCTTCCGAAGCCGTCCTTCATTCCTTCATAGCCTCCGGCAGGTTCATTTTCTTTTTTCGAAAGACATCCGGATCGGAGGTGAACTGGATCCCGCTCCAGAAATTCAATATAAGCAGTACAGCGACGGACAGCAGCAGGATGAGACACACCCATCTGTAGGCCTCTGCTCTGTTTCCGCTCTGCATTGCCGTATATACGGCAACGGACATAGTCCTTGTCCGTCCGGGTATATTCCCGGCTATCATGACAGTGGCACCGAACTCCCCTATGGCCCTCGCAAAAGCTATGATGGTCCCTGCGGCTATCTCCTGCCAGCATAGCGGAATGTATATCCTGAAAAGCATCGACATCTCGCTGCACCCGTATATCCTTGCTACATCGACAAGCTCCGTATCTATGTTCTCGAATGCCCCTCTTACCGTACGGTATATTATCGGGAATGATACCACACAGGCTGCTATGACAGCCCCTGTCGGAGTGAAGATGATATCTATGCCGATGGATGTGAGCATCCTCCCCACCAGCGTATTCTTACCGAATACGATGAGCAGAAAGAATCCCACTACTGTAGGAGGCAGGACAAGGGGAAGCGAAAACAGTGAATCCCACAGATACTTCCACTTCCTGCCGCCTGATACAAGCCTGGCCGCGGAAAGTCCGAGTATCAGCGCCAGCGCAGTTGCCGGAAAGGCAACCTTCAGGGATATCCATAAAGGTGACAGATCCATCGCTCAGTCCTGTGTTACCGGTGTAAAGCCGTAGCCTTCAAAGACCTTCATCACTTCATCCGATCTGAAGAATCCTATCAGCTCCTCAGCCTCTGCAGGGTGTGAGGATGCAGCAGTCATACCGACCGGATATATTACCTTTTTGCAGGATCCCTCAGGCGCCTCGGCCACGATCTTTACCTTGTCTGTGGTGTATGCATCCGTGGCATAGACCACTCCGCAGTCCACGGCTCCTTCCTCCACCCATGTCAGGACGGTACG
>DNLO01000098.1:0-529 GCA_003488445.1 Lachnospiraceae bacterium
AAAACCGAGCTGAAGAATATATATACTCCGCTGCCCTTTGATCAGCGCGGAAACGAAGCCTATGAGAGTGTGAAGGCAGAGAAGGATCTGCCGGATAAGGTGAATGAGGATGATTTCCGCGGCTTCCTGACCAACAGGATGCTGGTCACCTCGACGGGATATACGAGAGATACCGAAAACCTGATGACAGATGCCATAAGACAGGGGATCGCAAGGGTCACGGCGAGCGACGACTCTGCCAACGAACAGCAGAGTGAGCTCCTTGAGGTCTCCGGGGGAAGTGTGAACGAGAGATACACGGGCCATCTCAGCTCCTCGAAGAATATAAGCATGATATCTCTTGACAAAGCACTTATCTGCTCGGTGACCGGAGGGACGAAGATCCTGGATCTGAACCACGGCACCGTGGCTGACGATATTGAGGGCTCATACTTCAGGGCATATCAGAGAGGGAATACAGATAAGTTCTCCCTGCTGGGCTTCTCCAGCACCGACTACAGCTACCTGGATGTGGATCTGCCTCTGGCCA
>DNLO01000098.1:614-3632 GCA_003488445.1 Lachnospiraceae bacterium
CTGGACCGGACAGTGATAGAGGCCTTTATGAATATGGCAGACCAGTATGCAAAGGACTATCTCTACAGGGAATACAGGACAGTGCTCACAGAGACAGGAGAGATACAGCTGAAGGAAGCCACCGAGGCCGAGAAAAAGGAGAGCATAGAGGCAGGAGCGATATTCGATCCTTCGAACAGCTCCTACGAGAACGCTCTGCTGGAGCTGGAAAAGAAGTACGGCATAGAGAGGACGCCCACTGAGATCAGGGAGCATATCGAGGAACTACGAGCCAGGATAGCTGCGGTGAAGCCTGCGATTACAAAGCTCTATGAGCTTGCCGGAGCCAGAAAGCTGGCAGGTGATACCTCAAAGAGGAATGAGGGCTACTGGAAGAGTGTGGAGTCCAGGATGACCATGGCAAAGGACAACGAGCTGCTTGGAGATATCCTGGTAGAGATCAGGATGCACGATGAAGTACTTCCCACCCTTAAGCCCGAACAGGCAACGAAATACAGGATGTACAAAACGGTGATCGACTTTACGAAGGAGCACACCGTGATATCGGAAAATGATATATTCGCTGAAGGCAGTATCAGCATGAACAGCGAAGAGACCGTACAGAAAAGGCTCAGGGTGACTTACCGCAATGAGGTCCTGCAGGATATCATAGATGAATACTGTGAGGGGTTGCTTGAGCGCCGGGTGTCGGGCAACGAAGCCGAAATGTCCGAATCGGAAAAGAGAGATGCCTTCAATCTGTATCTGTCCTCTCTTCTTGATCAGGTGAATCCGGAAAACTTCGCCAGGGACAAGGAGAAGGCTGCAAATGAATTCGTGGATGTAGTGAACCACGGAAAGAAGAGACTCGCAGGCAAGGATCTGGAGGCCATGAGAGAGCGGATGAAGGAAGAGCTCGACTCGGTGGATTCCGTGTGGAAGCTGGAGGAGCTCCTGCTGCAGGAGAAGATACAAAACGGAGGATACACTGAATACAAGAAATGGCTCGACGAATACACCGACAGGGTATATGCGGCAGAGAGCAGAAAGGCAGCGCTGAAGATCCCCGTGAAGACAGGAGAAAGCGGCGATGCATCAAAGCCGCCTCTCTCCGGCGACGAGAGGATAAGCTATATGAGGACCTCCGCTGCATATAAGGCTGTGATAGGAGATCTCAAGAAGGATCCCGCCGTAAAGGAATTCCTGGAGGGACGCAAGGAGACATGGGACGACTACTGCAAGGAAGTGGTAAAGAAGGCCGGTATGAGAGTGCTGAAGGACAAGGAAGAGGAGCCTGAGGAGACTGTACAGGATGAGGCTGCGTCAGGAATCAGTGAGAATAAAGGACAGAAGGCAGATTGAAGACCATACTTGTATATGACAGACAGGGCGATACGGGGACGGCTCTCACGGGTCTCCTGAAGAGACTCTGTCCGGCGGACAGGGTATACGGCTTTACGGGGGCGGAGGATATACTTAAGTACGCTGACGGACATCTGTATCAGGTGGTATTTGTCCGACTCCTAAATGCCGGGGAGGAGCTCGGTCTGGCGAGATCCCTTACTGGGATGATACCCGGGGTGAACCTGATATTCTTATCAGCTGATAAGGAGAGCATGGCGGATGCCATACGGCTGCATGCCAGCGGATATATATGCCTGCCGCTTACGGAGGAGTCGGTAGAATATGAGCTGGGCAATCTGCTCTATCCCGTACAGTCGGAGCTTCCGGTGATAAGCGTGAGAGGAGAGCCGTCTGAAGTATATATCGACGGCAGGCCGGTGCACTTTGCATACAGGAAGACATCGGAGCTCCTCGTACTGCTGCTTCAGATGAAGGGAGCCATGCTTCGTACCGAGAGGATGAGCGATTATCTGTGGGAGGAGGACAAGCCCGTGGAAAAGAGCAGATCATATCTTCAGAATCTGAGGTCGGATCTGATACACACATTGTCAATGTACGGACTGGACGGGGCGGTATGTCACAGGAGAGGAAAGATGTGGCTGGACCGGGACATGTTCGTGGAGGATATGGAGTCTGAAACAGGGAGGAAACAAAGGATATGAGGACAAAAAGAACAGGAAAGATGCTGACAGCTATCGTGCTCTCATTTGCGATACTGCTCTCATTCACACCGGAGAGCGCAGATGCTGCCGTAAGGACCGGGGTCAAGGGTACATGGATGCCCTCGGGTATAGACGGTGTGATGACCTATGTGCTGCCGGACGGAACATACCTGACGGACGGTTATACGGCTGACGGCTTCTATGTGAACAAATACGGATTCTGGGCACAGGCATACAACATCCTCGGAGTATGGATCCCGGCCCGTAACAGCTGGCTCACGGCCGACGCCGCAGGAGACTTTGAGGGGATGATCCCCGTCATGAAGAAGGCTCAGGACAAGCTGACATCGGATCTGCACGGCTGGAGGGTGATATCGGTATACAGCACCCATATCGCGCTCTACTCTGTGGTCAACAACAACACGGAGAGGAAGAAAACAAAAAGACTCGCGATGTACAAGAATCCGGACTTCAACGGATATACGGTGCAGGTCTGCACGCCTCTGGCGGGAGACGAAAAGGAGATGACGGGAAATGCCGGCGAGTGGAGCAGCATGGCTTATTATGATTACCAGGTGCTGCGTGCCATGATGTACTGTGTGAGCCGCTCGGGTGACAAGGTCGCTCATGCGATCTACTCCAGCTGGATGGATACCAATACCGATAATCTGAGAGTGGGTGAATGGGTCGCAGTGGGCGATACCCTGATAAAGTATGTACCTTCGGACGGATCGGGTCTGTATGAGATAAGGGCAGCATTCTAGGAGCGTTGAATAAGAGTCGCCTGAAAAAGTCATGCTGCTTTGCGGCGGCATTCATAATGTCAGCCGGGCTCACTGTCATGTCGGGCACGGAGTATGCTCTGGCGGCCGGGAGGCTTAAGGAATTTTCCGATATGGTCCGTACTCTTGATGCCGAGGCAGATACACCGGATGCCGGCCGGACCGGGACAGCTCCGGCAAAGACGCAGACA
>DNLO01000065.1:0-1999 GCA_003488445.1 Lachnospiraceae bacterium
GATTTACTCGCAGAATGGCGATCGCGGTGCATGCGATCTGATTTACTCGCAGAATGGCGATTTCGAAAATGCTTCGCATTTTCTCAATCTGGTGCTGTCGCACCAAGTCCACATCGCCTGAAGCGCTCGCGTACGCAAGCGTCCACGCGCTTCATGCTCGTGTCCATTCTGCTCGTAGATACTGGCGACATAGCCAAGCGGTAAGGCAAGGGTCTGCAACACCCGTATCACCAGTTCGATTCTGGTTGTCGCCTCTGAAAAATAGCTGATCAAGGTCAGCTATTTTTTTGATTTAAACTGTTGACATAAGAACAAAGTGTGCTATACTAACTGTACTAATCGTGATAGTACAGTATATGCAGAAAGGAGGAGAAGATGCTCTGGAGTATTGATTTCCGTGATAAGCGTCCTATATACGAACAGATCGTATCGGCTATAGAAGACGAGATAGTCCGCGGGCTCATGAAGCCCGACGAGCCGCTTCCCAGTGTGAGAAGCCTTGCCACCGATCTGTCGATCAACCCGAACACCATACAGAAAGCCTATCGACAGCTGGAGGCTGACGGCTATACATATTCTGTACCCGGGAGGGGAAGTTTTGTAAAAGATACGGAGGGAGTAAGAGAGATGAAGAAAGCAGAGGTGCTGCGCAGTCTCGCTGATCTGATAAAGAAAGCAAGAGAGCTGGGCGTGACTGACGAAGAGCTGAAACAAACGATGAAAGGGGATGCTGGAAAATGATAGAGGCAGTGAATGTGACAAAAAGCTTCGGCGATATCGTAGCCGTAGACGATGTGACGCTGTCGATCGAATCCGGTAAAGTATTCGGACTGATCGGGACGAACGGCGCCGGCAAGTCTACGTTTCTGCGCATGATCGCAGGTGTGCTGAAGCCGGACTCCGGCACGATAGAGATAGACGGGCGCCCGGTATTTGAGAATCCGGCATGCAAGGAGGATTTCTTCTACATATCGGATGAGGCATATTTCTTCCTTAATGCTACGGCGGACGAGATGGAGAGATTCTATGAGATGTGCTATCCGACATACAGCAGGGAAAGATATGAAGACCTGATGGGCAGGTTCGAGCTGGATCGCAGGAGAAAGATCTCGACCTTTTCCAAAGGCATGAAGAAGCAGCTTTCGGTGATCCTGGGACTGGCTTCCAATACCAGGTATATGCTCTGCGATGAGACCTTTGACGGTCTGGATCCCGTGATGAGACAGGGGGTGAAGAGCCTCTTCGCACAGGACATGGCGGACAGAGAGTTCACGCCGGTCATTGCATCACACAATCTCAGAGAGCTGGAGGATATATGCGATACAGTCGGATTGCTGTATAAAGGCGGGATGCTGCTGTCGGAGGATCTCGATGATATCAAGGTCGATATACACAAGGTGCAGGTGGTCTTCCCGAACGACTACGATCCCTCGGAGCTGCTGGGCAGGCTGAGGATATTGGAGCAGGAGAAACGTGGATCGTTATATACGATCATAGCACGGGGCAAGCAGGACGAGCTGAACGGCACTCTCATGGAGGGCAGTCCGGTATTCATAGAAGCCCTGCCTCTCTCACTCGAGGAGATATTTATCACATCAACGGGGGTAGAAGGTTATGACATCAAAAAGATCATTTATTAATATAGCAAAAGAAGATCTGAAACGAAGGGTATGGCCCATAGCCCTGGCCCTGGTCGGGTTCTTCTTTGCGCTGCCGGTGTTGGCACTTATAAAGGTGGAGGATCATCTCTCCAGCCTGGAGAACGGCCTGGATACGCTGCTCAGCCTGCAGTATTCATTCGCAAGCTTTGCACTCGGCCCGCGTAATTCGCTGGCTGTCATAGGTCTCATCATCATGGCCGTGCTGAACGGGATGCACGGGATGAAGTATCTGCATAATAAGCAGGAGATGGATTTCTACGGATCAGTACCGATGCTGAGGACCGAAAAGTTTGCGGCAGCATATCTGAACGGTATACTCATCACAGCCATACCGTACG
>DNLO01000065.1:2129-4791 GCA_003488445.1 Lachnospiraceae bacterium
GTGCAGACGGTGCTGATACTTCTGTGCAGCTATGTCCTTATCTACTCTTTTGTAGTGCTGGCAGCAGTCCTTACGGGGCATGGTGCCGTGACTCTGGCTGCTTCCGGAGTACTGACTATGGGACTGCTCATATATGAGCTGCTGTTCGAGGCATACGGCACGTCTTTCTTCATGAGCAAGTATGACACGCTCGATATCGACAAGGTCGCCTGGCTCTCCCCGTTTACCGCTCTGGCGGATATGATAGATACACCCGGGAGCCGGAAATACATATATTACTACATGACCGGGAACTATGTCGCTGCAGTCACCGGACTGATCGTGGCGGCTGCCCTCTTCATCCTCTGCATGGTGCTGATAAAGAAGAGACCTGCAGAGTCTGCGGGAAAAGCCATGGCTTTTGAGATCACGAAGCCGGTAGTGAAGGTATTTATCATGGTCCCGGTTGCTCTCGCGTTCGGGCTGATGTTTCCGTCGATCTCGAACTCAAACGTATACAGATGGCTGGTGTTCGGCATCATAGTGGGAACTGTCATAGCACATGCAGTCATAGAGATAATATATGAATTTGACTTCAAGGCATGTACGAAACACCTGCCATCGATGATCGCAGGCGGACTCATCACCGCAGTGATAGTATGTGTGTTCATATTCGATCCCTTCGGGTACGATACCAGACTGCCGAAGAAATACAACATAGCCAGTGCGGCCGTGTATGCGGACGGCATCAACAGCGGCAGCTACTATGTGATGGATTACCGCTACGACGAGGACTATATGTCTGAGGAAGAGCGTGTGATGAAGAAGATGATGATGAATGATATCGATGATGTGTATGTGCTCGCACAGAAGGGATGCGAATTCGCAAAGGCCAACAGGATGCAGCGTCGCTCACTTGGAGAAGATTTCCTCTTCGCGGAGCGTGATCCGGAACCGGTCAGGCTCGCAGTAAATATGAGACTGAAATCCGGCAAAGAGGTAAAGAGGACATTTTATCTCGATATGGAGGATGCTGAAGTTTACGAAGCTTTCAAAAGGATATACGATACCGATGAGTACAAGAATATGGAGTATTTCCTGCTGTCAGATGAGATGGAATCTATGGAAGAACGTATACAGTATATCTCATACGGAACCGGCGACTATGCTGACAGCACAGCCCATATGAGCCGCGAGGAGATACAGCAGTTCCTTGATACACTGAAGGAAGAGACACGAGCTCTGACGCTGGATACCCTGAAAGATGAGGTGCCTATCGGTCTCATCGAAGCAAACGTGATGGACGATATGCCCGGATTCAGGGATGCGTATTCAGTGGAGATCGGCTACGTCTATCCCTCGTTTGCGAAGACGATAGCGCTGCTGGAAAAGCATGATATTGAGACAGGCAAAAACAGGACTGCCGATGATATCAGCTATATAAAGAAGACCACATGGAGCGATGACTATGAGAGCAGCCAGGATGAGAAGATAGAGGACAAGGCTGAGATAGCAGCTCTTCTGCCGAAGCTCGTGAGCACCCGCTTCAGCGGCATCAACTATGCGGTGTGCAAAGTGTCGGGCGAGACAGACTACCAGATATACAATAACGACGGCAGCAGCGGAGACTATGTACTGAAAGAATAGATCAGACCTCGTTACCGACGATACTCTCCCATTCGACGAGGATGGTATAGAATACATCTATATTGTCCGCATCTACATTCATCTCGAGGAGCTTCTCCATATAGGGGAAGCTCCTCATGTTTATGAGGATAGGATTCTTTGCGTAGTGAGGATAGAGACTGTGTATCTTATCCTGAAGCGAACGTATGCCCTCCGGATCGTATCTGAGACCGGCGGCATCGGCGTTCATCAGAGAGCGGTTGAAATAGTTGTGCACGAAGAGAGCCTCGGTGAGCTCAGGCTCGCGCTTCAGGAAGCCGTCCCTCTTCAGGACTTCATAGACCTGCATCCATGTGATCTCGTTGTCGTGGAGGTGCTCGTATTTCTGAGACAGGTTGCTGACCGTGCCCATGGGATTGTCTGAGTATCTGTGCAGGTATTTATTCATGAGATAATATTTCTTCACATGCATCAGAGCGGGTATGGTGAAGAGACTCTCTTCATCGAAGATACCCTCGGTATATCTGAAGTCGTGGGCTGCCACGAAGTCCCTGCGGTAGAGCTTGTCCCAGCAGCCTCTCTGAGACATGCCGCCGAAGAAGAGCCTTATCCTGTCACCTACGTCTTTAATGATAAGATATTCATCCTCCATCCCGCTGTCGATAGCGTTTTCCAGGATGATGGCGTCTCCCTTTTGCTCCTGCTCCTCGACTGAGACATCCTTCGAAAGATAAGCCGTGATCTCGGCTCCGGTCTCCACAGCTTTGTCATAGAGCAGCTTAAGGGCGTCCGGCACCAGCCAGTCGTCCGAGTCCAGGTAGGCTATGTATTCTCCTGTGGCGTATTGCAGTGCGATATTGCGGGCCCTGCCCTGCTTGACGTTCTCTTCCAGATTGATGACACAGATGCTGTCGGGATACTCCTTCTCCCAGGCATAGAGGTATTCGAGAGAATTGTCGGTGGAAGCATCGTTTATAAGTATGATCTCAAGAGCATCTGCTCCCAGACTCTGCCTCACCAGAGAAAGTACACAGCGGCTGATATACCGGGATGTGTT
>DNLO01000065.1:4851-10372 GCA_003488445.1 Lachnospiraceae bacterium
TATACGGGGATGATGATACTGATCTTCTTCATGCGTCAGATCCCGTTGGGGTAGGTCTTTACGATCTCCTCCCAGGCGGCGTTGTATTCCTTGAAGTTGGACTCATCCACGGGGATGTCTATGAGCTTAAGCGGCTCCCTGTATATCTCGCGCGAAAGAAGACTCTTGTTTTTCATAAAGTCCGGGAAGAGCTCCAATACGTTCTTCTGCATCTCCTGTATCTGACCCAGCTCGTAGGGGATACCCCTGCCGACTGCGAAGACGATGGAGCGTATGAAGTAATTGATGATGAAGAACCATTCGGCCAGCTCATGGTTCTCATCCAGTGAGCCGTCAGCCTTCATGACCTTATACGTGGCCATCCAGGTCCTGGCATTATCGTCCCTGCGCTTTATGTCCCGCATCAGGTTGTAAGTGGAGCTGATGGGATTCTGGTAGTATCTGTGAAGATATTCATTCAGCAGATAGATCTTCCTGAAATGAAGATAGGCAGGAGTGGTGAAGAGGCTCTCCTCGTCGAATACACCCTCGGCGAACCGCAGATCGTGCTCCTCCACGAAGTCTCTCCTGAAAAGCTTGTCCCAGCAGCCTCTGAGCAGAGGACATTCACCCATGAAAAAGTCGAGCCTTTCCTTGGGAGAGTGTATCTCAACGAACCGGTCCTTCTTGCCGCTCTTAGTGGAGGGGTCGTCTTCTTCGGGACCCACGTAGGTCTTCTTAGAAAGATAGTTCACTATCTCCGCATCGTTCTGTCTCGCCACACGGTAGACCTTCTCGAAGCAGTTCGGCAGGATCCAGTCGTCGGCATCAAGATAAGCGATATACTCTGCAGTACAGTATTCCCTCGCGATGTTCCTTGCAGCCCCCTGCATGATATTCTCCTCCAGGGGTATGACTATGATGTTTTCGGGATACTTCATCTCCCACAGCAGGAGCTTGCCCAGAGTGGCATCCTTCGAAGCATCGTTTATCAGGATGATCTCCAGGTTCTCCAGACCGATGGTCTGCTTCTCGAGGGACTCCATGCATCTGTCTATGAACATTGAGACATTGTAGCAGGGGATGATCACGCTTATCTTCTTCTGAGCCATATCTTACCTCCGTGATATAGATGGATATAGTATACCATATGCGGCAGGACCTGATACAGACGAAGCATGAAAGACAGGCGAAAATATGATAGAATATACGGGTCACACAGAGGTGATGGGGGTATCGGAATATGGAAATGATCGAAAATTACGAGGATGTGGATTCCTGGAATACAGTCGTGCTGCTCTACAGCTCTGCACTGAAAGAGATAGGCACCAAGCTCGAGATCCTGAACGACGAGTTCCAGCATGTGCATCAGTACAATCCCATAGAACACATCAAGTCCAGGCTCAAGACGCCTGAGAGCATAGTGAACAAGCTGAAGCGCCGCGGCTACGAGGTGTCCATCGCCAATATGGTGAGATACGTCAATGACATCGCGGGAGTCCGCATCATCTGTTCGTTCACATCCGATATATACAGGATAGCGGATATGATGGCGAGGCAGAACGATATCTCGGTCCTGTCGATAAAGGACTATATCAAGAACCCCAAGGACTCGGGCTACAAGAGCTTCCACATGATAGTATCGGTACCCATCTTCCTGTCTTACGAGACGCTGGATGCCAAGGTGGAGATACAGATAAGGACGGTAGCCATGGACTTCTGGGCATCGCTCGAGCACAAGATCAACTATAAATACGACGGTACCGTACCCGAGCACATCAAGAGAGAGCTCAGTGAATGCGCGGAGATGGTATCCGATCTTGACGCCAAGATGATGAGCCTGAATGAAGAGATCAAGGACAGCGAGAAGAAAGATGAGGATCTGGTTCAGGCAGTTTAAGGAAAACCGCATGGTGAGGGACATCACGGTCGAGGACTATGAACGCGATACGCGCACTCACAAGATCGTGACGGGTCTCGAGAAAGCCTGCAGGGAGATGGACCTCTCCGTACCCATATGGCTCGATATCAATATAAGCGATTTCAAGAGGAATGCGAAATGCAGGTTCTACCAGGACAGCTTCGTGGATGAGATCCCCTTTGACTATCTCGAGGTGCAGGTGATAGAGGAAGATTTGTAGGATATGACCAAAAAGAGACGTCATAATCCGCAAAGATAGTGTATAAATTATAAATTGTAAATACAGGATACAGGTGATATTATATACAAAGCGCAAAAGCTTTTCAGAAGGGGGCTTTATCAATGGATAATTTCATGGACAGGCTTGTGGAGAGAATGAACGACAGAGAGCCGGGGTATGATGAGGAAAGACCGTCAGCTGACGAGGGAAGGTATTCATCGGCGCCCAGGGGACGCATGGACTATGCTGAGCCGGACGACTCCTATGGATACGGAAGACCCCAGAGGTCCGGAGGAGCACCTTCTGTAGGACGCAGAGATCTGGAGGAGCTCGGCAGAGCCGTGATCTCCGCGCAGAAGAAGATGTCGGACGATCATAACGGTGTGCTGGAGTCCATGAAGGGTGCATTGGTAGACCAGGCGAAGGGTCTGGACGAGGGCTTCAAGGAGCAGAACGGCAAGATCGAGAGCGGCTCCCAGAAGATACTTCAGGCAATACAGGCGCTGGGTGCAGAGGTCAAGTCGGGCGCAGGTGCCCAGGGCGGAGCTCTCACCAGGAGTGATGTGGAGCAGATGCTGGAGACCAGCTCGGCGGACATCGCCGCGAAGTCAGCAGATGCCATACACAAGGAAGACGTGAAGCTGTACAAGAACGTACAGGCTATAGTCGAGGAGAATGCCGGCAATATCACAAAGGCAATAAACGCAGGCAGTACCAAGACAGCCGAGGAAGTAGCGGCAAGTCTCAGTTCACTGTCACAGCTGGAAAAGATAAACGAGCTGGAGGCTGCACTGGCAGAGACCAAGGAGGAGCTTTTGAACCGCACCTCCGGACTCAAGTCGAAGGTCACAGTGGCCATGCTCTTCAGCATCATCAATTTTGTAGGAGTTGCGGTACTCGTAGCGATCGCTTTCGGGTTCTTATAAGAAATGCCATCTAAATCAGACAAAGATCATTACATCATAAACGGCGGCAATCCTCTTATGGGGGAGGTGAGCATCGGCGGGGCTAAAAACGCTGCGCTTGCCATTATCGCTGCTTCCATAATGACCGATGAGACGGTGACCATAGAGAATGTTCCCGATGTACGCGACACCAATGTCATGATGGAGGCTATGGAGGGCATAGGCGTAAAGATCAAGCGCCTTTCCCGTCATACCATCGAAGTCAACGGATCCCAGGTGGAGAATGTAAATATCGATACCGCAAGTATCAGGAAGATCAGAGCATCCTACTATCTGCTGGGAGCCCTGCTGGGCAAGTACTGCCATGCGGAAGTGCCTCTGCCCGGAGGATGTGATATAGGAAGCCGCCCCATCGACCAGCACGTCAAGGGATTCAGAGCACTGGGAGCCAAGGTGTCCATCGAGCGCGGCATCATGAAAGCCTCCGCAGAGCGTCTGCAGGCCGCTCATATCTATATGGACGTGGTCACGGTGGGTGCCACGATCAACGTCATGATGGCTTCGGTCATGGCAGAGGGCAAGACGATCATAGAGAATGCTGCGAAGGAGCCCCACATAGTCGACGTGGCCAACTTCCTGAACAGTATGGGAGCCAATATCAAGGGTGCAGGTACCGATGTGATCAGGATCAAGGGCGTGGAGAAGCTCCATGCCTGCACATACAGTGTGATACCCGATCAGATCGAGGCAGGCACCTTTATGTTCGCGGCGGCTATCACAGGTGGAAATATCCTGGTAAAGAACGTGATACCCAAGCATCTGGAGTCCATCTCGGCCAAGCTGGAGGAGATAGGCTGCCATGTGGAGGAGTTTGACGATGCGGTGAAGGTATCATCCTTCGGGAGACTGCAGCCCACACACATAAAGACACTGCCCTATCCCGGCTACCCCACCGACATGCAGCCCCAGGCAGGCGTGGCCCTGGCTCTTGCAGAGGGCGTAAGCACGATCACCGAGAGCATCTTTGAGAACAGGTTCAGATACGTGGATGAGCTCATCAGGATGGGAGCCAACATCCGTGTGGAAGGCAATACAGCTATCATCGACGGAGTGGAGGGCTTTACCGGAGCGCATATCCAGGCACCGGACCTCAGAGCGGGAGCAGCACTTGTGCTGGCAGCTCTCGCTGCAGACGGCACTACCGTGATGGATGAGATATACTACATAGAGCGCGGATACGAGGACTTCGACGAGAAGCTCAGAGGACTCGGCGCAGACATCAAGAAGACTGCTGAGATCAAGCAGGAATCCAAAAAGACAAAATTCAAAGTGGTGTGATCAGAGGATAGCCTCTACGTAGAGGCCGTGCTCATGAGACAGATCGATGTAGTGACTGCCGCAGTGTACCATGGGGTGCGACAGGTCGAGCTTATTGATCAGGACTATATCACCCTCCATACCGTTCGACAGCAGCACGCGGTTGTTCACGTAGCTGTTCACGATGTACTCGAGGAAGGTGAGGATATACTTCGAGTCGTACTTCTGCAGACCCTCGCTCTCGAAGATGGAGATGACCTTGAAGGGACACAGGGGACCTCTGTATACTCTTGCCGAAGTCATGGCATCATACACATCGGCTATGGCCACGATCCTGGCGAAGGAATCTATCCTGTCGGTGGTGAGTCCCAGAGGATATCCGGATCCGTCGCATCTCTCATGATGCATCAGCGCAGCACTTTTGATGTGCGCATCCAGCTCCAGATCCTTGAGTATATTGTAACCCTCAACGGTATGGGTCTTTATCACGGAATATTCATCGTCGGTCAGGCGTGCGGGCTTGCCGAGGATGGTCTCGGGGATCTTCAGCTTGCCGACATCATGGAGCAGACCGGCCACGGTAAGCGTATCCACATCCCTGTCGGGCATGCCCAGCCAGTTGCCGAACACATGACAGATCAGAGCCACGTTCATGCAGTGGGCGAAGGTGGGATCATCGTACATGCGCATATTGTGGAGCATGTCGAAGATCTGCAGTCCCGAAGGAGCCTTCTCCAAAAGCTCGTTCGTATCCTCCAAAAGCTCTTCCGTATTGATGGTGGTCCCGGCCGATACGGTCAGCAGCTTGTTCACTTTTCCCTTGAAATCATCTACGGAGCGCTCGAACTCTGCCTTGAAAACCTTGTACTCCTCGGAGGACTTGATACGCTGACTGTATGTCATCTCCTCCTGCGGGATGTTCGCCTCGGATGAGGCAGGCGTAGAGTCGTCCTTGATCCTGACAGATATGATGGAATAGAACTCCAGCTTGGTGATCGCCTTGTCCGTGAGCTCGGTATCCTTCAGGAGCACGAGCTGATTGTTGTATGTGTAGACATCCTCAGCCACCACCATACCCGGTATTAAGTTCTGGGTCAGAATCCTAGCCATAATAAGATAGTATAAAAAGCTTTAGAGGGGATGTCAAACAAAATGGAGTGACGGTATGATATAATCATT
>DNLO01000241.1 GCA_003488445.1 Lachnospiraceae bacterium
TAGAAGTAGATATACGGATCATCCTGTATCGGCTTGGGATTGGTGATCAGCTTTCTCAGCGACCCGAACATGGACCCGTTCTTCATGTTGTGCCCGTAGACGAAAGTGTTGTAGCTGCTGAGGTCCGCTTCACAGTTCGAGTCTATGAATATACACCCCGCCACATTCTCCGTCTCCTCGAAGGTGTGGTGCAGATAATAATCGTTGTCCGGACCCTGTACCACGGGATAGCTGATCTCGAGGCACGGCACATAGAGCCATCCTTTATAATTCGGCTGTGCCTTCTTCAGGGCGGCATGGTCTATGACAAGGTTAGGGTAGGTGCCGATGTCATACTTCGGACCGTCATCCTCGAAGGCGAACTGTGTATCGGATTCCTTTTCCTTGGGCTCCTCTATGGGCACGGCCTCCTTGGCCTCATCGGACAGGTACACACTGCCTGCGATATCATCATACTCACCGCCTGCTTCCGCATACTCCTGACGTATGGTATAGACGTTGTATCCCGCTACCGCCATGACCACCGCACACACCGCTATGCCTATTCTCTTTTTTGTCTTCTTCTTCAATCGCATCTCCACCGGTGTCTGTCATCTTTTCCGGACTATCATATCACCCGGCATCATCACTTTGTATTATCCGCCGCCGCCGTGGCCAGCTCATCGCACCGCTCGTTCTCGGGGTGTCCTGCATGTCCCTTCACCCACTCGAAGGTATGCTCATGTCCTTCCATGGCATTTACGAGCCGCTGCCACAGCTCCACGTTCTTCACTGTCTTCTTGTCGGATCCGCGCCAGCCATGCTCCATCCAGCCTGAAAGCCACCCCTCGTTGAACGCCTTCACCACATACTGGGAGTCTGTCACCACATGGACCCTGCAGGGCTTTTTCAGCTCCTCGAATCCTCTTATCACCCCCATCAGCTCCATACGGTTGTTGGTAGTGTCCGGAAAGCCCCCGCTGTACTCTTTCTCATGTACGACTCCGCGGGAGTCGGTAAAGCGCAGTATCGTCCCGTATCCGCCCGGTCCCGGATTGCCTCTGGAGCTCCCGTCAGAATACAGCCAGACATCCTGCATATTTCGCTCCTTCAGCCCAAAGCCTGCTCAGCTTTTGCAGAGTCATCTGTCTTTATTATCATCGATGCATCGCTGGTAGATGAGGAAGAAGCGTACATATATTCCACATTGACCCCGGCACCGGATATCTTCTTTATAAGGGATGAGAGGTACCCCACCTCCTGCTTCAGCTCCACCGAGAGCACCTCGTTGATCGATGATGTATAGCCCGCTGTCCTGAGAGCCTGCCTGGCTTCCTCCGGCTTGTCCACTATGACACGGAGCAGCCCGAACTCCGAGGTGTCTGCCAGCGAGAGTGCCGATATGTTCACCCCGGCATCCTTCAGTATGCCAAGAGCCGCATCCAGTGTGCCCGGTCTGTTTTCCAGAAAGATTGAAAGCTGCCTGATTATCATGGTATTACCCCCTTTACTCTGCGAGTTTTCTCCTGTCCTCCACATGCTTTGTCTTGCCTTCGGAATGCGGCAGAGCATTGGGCTCCACCAGCTTGACCTTGGCCTTGATCCCGACTGTCTGATGTATGGCGTCTTCTACCTCGGCTCTCAGCTTCTCCAGCTTCTTCACCTCATCCGAGAAGAACCTCTCCTCCACCTCGATGGCCACATCGAAGGTATCGTTGTTGTTGACCCTGTCCACTGTGATGAAGTAGTTCGGCGTAGTGCCTGCCACCGTCAGCAGCGCATGCTCCACCTGCGAAGGGAATACATTCACGCCGCGTATGACGAGCATGTCGTCGGATCTTCCTCTGAAGCGCTGGATACGTGCCATCGTGCGGCCGCACTCGCACCTGTCATACTCCAGCGACGTGAGGTCTCTGGTCCTGTAGCGCAGCAGCGGCATTCCCTCCTTGGTAAGGGTGGTGATACAAAGCTCACCCAGCTCTCCGTGAGCCTTCTGCTCCAGGGTATCCGGATCTATGATCTCCGGCAGGAAGTGATCCTCATATATATGCAGTCCCCTGTGGCAGCTGCAGTCACAGGCCACCCCCGGTCCCAGTATCTCCGTGAGACCGTATATGTCGTACGCCTTGATGTGAAGCCTTTTCTCTATCTGATCCCTCATGGCATCGGTCCAGGGCTCGGCTCCGCACACCGCGTACTTCAGCTTGATCCTGTCCACGAGCCCCATCTCCTCCAGAGCCTCTGCCACATGAAGCAGATATGAGGGAGTGCATGCGATGGCCGTGACCTCGCAGTCTATCATCATGTCTATGAGCTTCTTCGTATTGCCGGTAGACATGGGTATGACCATGGCTCCCAGATTCTCCGCTCCGTAGTGTGCCCCCAGGCCTCCGGTGAAGAGCCCGTATCCGTAGCCCACCTGGATGATGTCATCTCTGGTGATCCCTGCCATAGCCATTGCCCGAGTGACACACTCGGACCAGATCTCTATATCGCGCCTTGTGTAGCAGAGCACCTTGGGCTTGCCCGTGGTACCTGAAGAAGCATGTACCCTGACGATCTCCGACCTGGGCACTGCCAGCAGACCGTAGGGATAGTTGTCTCTCAGATCCGCATAAGTGGTGAAGGGCAGCTTCGTCACGTCCTCCACGCTCTGTATATCGCCGGGCTCCACGCCTGCCGCCTGCATCTTCTTCCTGTAGAACTCCACGTTGTGGTATATCCGCTCCACCTGCTTGTGGAGTCTGGCTCCCTGAAGTACGGCGAGCTCATCTCTGCTCATGCATTCTTTTGTTTCGTTCCAGATCATTTTTTAAGCCTTTCTTCTGACATACGGTCCCTGAAAACAGTGTGAGCCCCGCCGGCTGATATATATTTTTCAGAGCAATTAAGCACATCTCACTTAACGAGCTCCTTGTCGCCAATGGGTCTTCGCTGGTGGTACGCCTTAGAAGACCCATGCTATAAGACAACGAGCGAGTTTAGTGAGATGTAGCCGCGGTTGAAAAATATATATC
>DNLO01000209.1 GCA_003488445.1 Lachnospiraceae bacterium
TGAGCATTCCGCAGTAAGCATCTCCCCTGCCGTCAAAGAGGTCGTCCTGACTCTCCTCTGCAGCAGCCACGAACATTGCCGGGCCGTCATAGTGCTTTGCGAGCAGGGTCTCTGCGATCTCGGGACCGAAATTGCCGAGATAGACGACTATTCCGTTGCATTCGTTCTTCTTCACATCCTCGAGTGCCTCTACCATCTGAGTCTCACTCTCGATGATACATACGGGACACTCATAAATATCATCCTTGTCATACTTCTTGGTATACGCCTCCACGAGAGCCTTTCTCCTGCCCTCTGCCAGCGCTGCCGGGAAGCAGTCTCTGGATACGGCTACTATACCTATTTTAGCCTTTGGGATGTTTCCTACCATACATTTTTCCTCCTCATGTATAATTTGTTTGTACCCCCGCGAACCGCGGATGATATGGAATCTTATTGTAGCCCGGCGGTCATGTCTTCTGTGGGTTTGTTCTGTTATATGATTGCTCCAGAAACTGACCCGGCAGGCGCATATGCACGAGCCGTCCTCCCGGAACCGGAATACGGATAATATTATAAATCTTTTGAAGCGTTAACTCAATCGAAAAAAGATCTGTTTACCTGTCAAAAAAAGCTGCAGCAAACAGGAGCGAAGAATTCCAGTATATGGTGATCTCATTCGTACTGTAGCTCATATGATCATCAAGATAGCACTTCTGAGGAGCCGTATCTTTGTTTATGGTCTCACGTATCCGCTCATCTGCGAGCAGTGTGCACGGACCGCCCGAAACTTCTCCGGGAATGGGACGGTCTATTCCGTCCGCCACCGTCACTCTGTTGTGAGGATCCGTGAAGGCATGATCCCCGAAACACGTCACATACGATATATCCATTGCATTCATGCCAAGGATATAGTGTAACTGGTTCAGAGCCGCTTCTTCATATTTCACATCCCCGGTCAGCAGAGCCGCCGCGATCAGTACATCGGCGCGGTTTGAAGCAACCATGTTGCTGCCCCAGATGTAGTCCTCTTTTTTCATGGATATCGGATATCCCGAAGCCTGCATTTCGGCAAAGACCTCTGCCCTTTCCGTTATAAGAGACTTCATGCGCCCGTAAAGCTCTTCATCCGTCTTTTTTTCCGGATCGAACAGAAGCGCTATCGCCGCCAGGGAGGACACATCCACCCAGCCGAAGCCGTCATCTTCGCTCCTGCCGTCGTAGTGCGGGTGATCTCTGTCATATTCGTCCGCCGCCTTGATGAACGCTTCCCTGTACCTGTCATATCTCGACTCTCCGCTGTTTCCTGCCTCTGAGTCGGTACGCATGAGCTCTGCATAGGCCCACATCCTCTCATCTCTGTCGCAGGGATCCGTATATTCACCGGTATTACACCCATCCGGATTGTGGAAATCCGTGTTTTCCGGATGTTCCATCAGCCATCTCCCCGCCAGATATGCCCGGTGCATACATTCTCTCGCAAATCCGGGATCGAAAGCCTCGTATACCCGGGATGCCACGCATAGGACAGCCGCGAGATCCGCAGTAGACATAGTCGTGACCGGGAACAGGACCATATCCTCCGGGTCCTTTTCCGGCATCACGAAATCACAAAACGTGAAGCTCGTCACTTTATGATGTGCGCCGCCATCCTCATCCTGCATGCGCATGAGAAAATCAAGCTCATACCTGCACTCATTCAGCACATCTGGTGTCCCGTTACCCGACTCAGGTATATTCACCGTATCCCCGAACGCTTCCGGAAAAAGCTCGTATGCATACAGCATATGGGCAACAGCCAGGGCACCGGCGCTGACATATCTGCCATAATCACCTGCATCGTGCCATCCGCCGGAAACACTTATGGGCTCACCTCCCCCCAGCGGGATCACGTCCCCTCCATGGCACGAATTCCTTGCAAAAGCTCCTGCGTACTTTTCTTCCAGAGCCATACCGCATCTCTGGAAATACAGAAATTTAAGAAGAGAGTTCTTCAGGGTCTTGTATACACCCGGCTCGACCTTAAACGAGACCGAACGCTCTCCCTGCTCCGATTCGATGTGGTATATCCCGGGTTCCTTAAGACTCGAGAAGTCCAAAAGATATGCCCGGTGGCCTGCTGTATCGTCAGTTCCCCTGTCTGTGACAGAGACCTCGGTGTCACACCTTCGGCCCTCGTTATCGTTCACGACATAATACTGCCCCGGACCGTCACTTATCGCGCATTTATTTGCATGCGGCAGGAAACCCACCTCGTTGACTGCTATCATTATATTCTCCCCATTTCGTTATCCGTACGGATGGCCCCCATGACACTCCACCCGACTTCGATTAACTAATAATATCACAGTATGTGACAACGCTCCAATCAAATCGGCACTATTTTCCCTTCAGACTGTTCCGGATGTGACCAAGAAACTCCTCCGCAGCTCTGGGCACCGGCCTGTCCTTGCTGTGCACGACAAGATATGACGCTACCGCCGACGGGTGGTCGATCTCCTTCACCACTACCTTATCGTCCTCTTCCATGACCCCTTTTGCAAGGGGGAATATTGCAGTACCGACGCCTGCTCTCGCCAGCTCTCTCACATTTATAAGATGCGCCACCCTGCATATCACATTCAGGGGTTTATCCGGATCGGGCATCCATTTTCGAAACTCCGTGCTCCTGGAGGCTCTCGAGGGAATTATCAGTGGCCTGTCCTCCAGGTCTCCCGGCTTTATGGTCTTTCCTTTACTTTTCGCGAGAGGGTCCGTTCTGGGTATGATCGCCGCCCATGGCTCCCTGTGCACCAGGATCGATTCGATATCGGGGTCCGAAAATGGCTCCATCACTATCGCGAGATCGCACAGTCCTTTGTGTATCCGGTTTACTATCTCGTCCGTGGTCCCTGTCCAGAGATCGTACTGCACATGCGGATACTTCTCGTGAAACCCGGCGATCCAGCTGGCCAGAAGATGCGGGCCGTAGCCCTCCACCGTGGCAAAGTAGATCCTGCCGTGAAGTCCGCTGCTCATTTCCGAGATATCATCCTTTGATTTGCTCTCCAGTTCGAGGATCTGGGCAGCGTACTGCTTGAAGATCAGCCCCTCCTCAGTCAGTCTCAGCGAGTGCGGACTCCTTTCAAAAAGTTCCGCTCCCAGTTCCTCCTCAAGATCCTTTATCTGCCTGGAGAGCGGTGGCTGAGCGATGCTCAGCTTTTCTGCTGCCCTTGTGAAATTTAGCTCATCTGCCACAGCCATGAAATATCTGATATGTCTCAGCTCCATCCCGTACTCCTCTCCAGGGTCATTGTCATACCTTTAAGGTATAGTTACGCATTTATTATATGTATTTCACATAGTGCCATCAAGGGTTTATATTAAAATCAGCAATAATAAATGAGTAAGCTCCGGCCGGAGAAAACGCTCAGAAAAGAAACGAATATCCACAAGTACGATTAAGAAAAGGGGGTATCACTATGAAGAAGATCGAGCTGTTTTTAGAGGAACTGTACGAGAGTTTTGCACATATCATCGAATATTGATCTTTTTGCGAAAACATCACCACAAATGAATGATAAATACAGATAAAGATCCCTGCCGGAAGCCCGGCAGGGATCTTTATCTTCTGGTCGTGTTATCCTTCTATGGCGATATACTTCTGCTCCTCAACCTTAGGCTCTTCTACCTTTTTCGGTACGACAAGGGTGAGTATCCCGTTCTCATACTTCGCCTTGATATCTTCCTCCTTCACAGCCTCTCCCACATAGAAGGTCCTGCTGACGGAGCCCTGATACCTTTCTCTCCTGATGTAGTGATGATCCTTGTCCTTCTCATTGTC
>DNLO01000029.1 GCA_003488445.1 Lachnospiraceae bacterium
TTTTGTTTGACCTCTCTACCTGTGAGGTAGTACGATATAGGCTATGAATATAGAAACGATCTACAGGGAATATCACGACAAGGTCCTTTATTATATAAAGGGCAAGGTAAACAATCCAGAGGACGCAGAGGATCTCTGTGCGGACGTATTCCTGAAGATACAGAAGAAGATAGATGAATATGATGAGACCAAGGCAGCACCTTCGACCTGGGTGTATACCATAGCGCGCAATGCCGTCATAGACCACTACCGTGTGACAAGGGTGACGGAAGAGCTGCCCGAGGAGATAGTGGCTGACGGGGAGATCGACAGTGATCTGCTTCAGAGGGAGACTCTGACGGAGCTGGCCGATGCGCTGAAGAAGCTGTCTGATGAGGAGAGGACCGTCATAGTGCTGCACTATTATGAGGGGCTGAGCCTGACAGACATTGAGCAGCGTACGGGACTGTCTTACGGGCAGGTCAAGCTCAGACACAACAGCGCGCTGAAGGCAATGAAGAAATTCTTTGACGGCAGGGAGAAGCCCGGAAGAGCCGGCTTTCACCTGGTCTGAAACATAAATCTGAAGGATCATTCATAAAACAAAACTCAACAGGAGGGTCTTAAATTGAAGTATTTTGGTACGGACGGATTCAGAGGCAGGGCCAATGAGACGCTGCGGCTGGAGCATGCGGTAAAGATAGGTGAATTTCTGGGGAGGTACTTCGCCAAGACCACGAAGGTACCGAAGATAGTCATCGGAAAGGACACCCGCATTTCGAGCTACATGCTGGAGTACGGTCTGGCCGCGGGCATTGCTTCTGCCGGCGGAGATGCTTATCTGATGCACGTTACCACCACTCCCAGTGTATCCTATGTCACCAAGAACAACGGATTCAACTGCGGAGTGATGATCACTGCGAGTCACAATCCCTATCATGACAACGGGATAAAGATCATCAACAATAACGGCGACAAGATGGGAGATGAGTTCCTGCAGGATATCGAGAGATATATCGACGGAGAGCTGGAGCTGAGCCGGGCGGGCGAGCCCGGAAGATGCGTGGATTATCTCACGGGGCGCAACAGCTATATCAGCTATCTGTCCACCATACCGGGCAATTCCTTCTGCGGATATAAGATCGGTCTGGACTGTGCCAACGGAGCTTCTTTTGCCATAGCCAGGAATGTCTTCAGCATACTGGGAGCGGATGTATTCATCATGAGCAACCAGCCTGACGGCAGGAACATAAACGTGGACTGCGGATCCACCCACCCGGAGGCACTTCAGAGATACGTGGTGGAGAACAGGCTCGATATCGGATTTGCTTTCGACGGAGATGCAGACAGATGCCTGATGGTGGATGAGAAGGGTAATCTCATCGACGGAGACGGCATCATGTATATCATAGGGACCTATCTGAAGGAGCACGGAAGGCTCAACAAGAACACGGTGGTGGCTACCGTCATGTCCAATATTGGACTGCATCGTGCCCTGACCAATCACGGAATAAAGATCGTGACTACGGATGTAGGAGACAAGTATGTGGCGCAGGAGATGTTCTCCAACGGATACTGCATAGGAGGCGAGCAGTCGGGGCATATCATACTCAGCGAGCATGCCTGCACGGGAGACGGCATACTGACGGCCATCACTCTTGCGGATATCCTGGTGGAGACCAAGAACATCGCCTCCGCCCTGACGGCAGGACTGGATATCTTCCCCCAGAAGCTGAAGAACATCAAGGTGGCCGACAAGAACAGGATAATGGGCGACGAAAAGGTCAAAGAATACATAGAGAAGACCAATGAGCAGTTCGACAGAAACGGAAGACTGCTGCTGCGTGCAAGCGGCACCGAGCCTCTTATCCGTATCATGGTAGAGGCCCAGGATGAGGCGGCATGCGATGAATGCATCGCTAAGACGGAAAAGATGCTCTCGGAGCTGATGTGAACGGGTGATCGACGGCTCAAGTGAGCAGAAAATACACGGATACGGAGCGGACGAAGAGTGGAGAACAGACCAAGAGCCAGGGAGAAAAACGTAACTGAAGGAGGCAAGGGAGTACATCTGGGCGGTGCGACCGGGATGGGCTCTGTGGGCAGCGGATCTGCCATGGGGAGCGGAGGCTCTTCAGGCGGCGGACGGAGCGGCGGACAGGGAAAGCTCCCTCTCATAGCCGTGATCATCATGCTCCTCCTGGGAGGAGGAGGCTTCGGAGTATCCTCCATGATGGGCGGAGGTGACGGAGCGGCACAGAGTGCCTATGAGCAGACGGCACAGGATACGGCAGGAACGGCGGGAAGCACGGTACAGGAAACCGGATCTGCGGGGACTGCGGGATCTGCCGGGACTGCGGGATCTGCCGGGGCATCTCTGCTTCAGAGTCTCTTCGGAGGCAACAACATAGGATCCACCTCTGCCGGATGGAGCGGAGAAGAGAATACCGGAAAGCTGGACACCTCGGTAGCTGCCGAGGCCCGTGAGAAGTATACGAAGATACGGGGAAACGGTGATGATACCGTGACGATCATGGTGTATATGTGCGGTACCGATCTGGAGTCCAAAAACGGTATGGCGACCAATGATCTGAACGAGATGGCGAAGGCTACGCTCTCCGACAAGGTGAACATCATCGTATATACCGGAGGCTGCAAGGGTTGGAAGAATAAAGTCATAAGCAGCAGGACAAACCAGATATACCGGGTGGAGAACGGCGGGATCAGGTGTCTCGAAAAGGATCTGGGAAGCAAGGCCATGACAGATCCGAAAACCCTCACCGGATTCATCGATTATTGCAGCAGGAATTATCCGGCAGACCGGAACATGCTGATATTCTGGGATCACGGCGGCGGTTCGATCTCGGGATACGGATATGATGAGAAGTTTGCCTCGAGCGGGTCCATGTCCCTTGCGGGGATCAATGAGGCTCTGAAGAATGCCGGGATCAAATATGACTTCATAGGCTTCGACGCCTGTCTTATGGCCACGGTGGAGACGGACCTGATGGCAGCGGAGTATGCGGACTACCTGATAGCCTCGGAGGAGACCGAGCCGGGAGTGGGCTGGTATTATACGAACTGGCTCACGGCTCTTTCGAAGGATACATCGATGCCTACGATAGAGATCGGCCGGAATATAGTGGATGATTTCGTGGATGTGTGTGCGAGGAACTGCTACGGTCAGAAGACGACTCTGTCCGTGGTGGATCTGGCAGAGCTGTCGCAGACTGTGGGGGATGAGTTCAAGGCTTTCTCACAGGGGACCACGGAGCTGATAAAGAAGGGTGAATACAAGGCTGTATCCAACGCCAGGAGCAATGTGAGGGAGTTCGCACCCTCATCCAGGATAGATCAGATAGATCTGGTGAGCTTCGCAAGGGGGCTGGGAACCGAAGAGGGGAACGCTCTCTCGGACACGCTGCTGTCGGCAGTGAAATACAACCGGACCTCTTCGAATATGACGGATGCCTACGGCATTTCGATCTATTTCCCCTACCGCAAGACTTCCTCGGTAAAGAAGGCCATGAACACCTACAAGCAGATAGGGCTGGATGAGGAATATACGGACTGTATACGTGAGTTTGCGAGCCTGGAGCTTTCAGGCCAGGCTGCTACCGGAGGGACCGCATACGGAGGAAGCTCCTACGGTGGTACGGTATCGCCTCTGACAGTGCTGCTGGGAGGATCCGGTGCTGCGGGAGGCGCGGGTGCTGCTGGGGGCTCGGCACAGGGCGGTGTCTCCATGGAGGGTATGGGACAGATCGTGGATCTGATCACGGCACTCTCCGGAGCGGGAGCAGCCGGGGATATCTTCAGCGGGCGCAGTCTCTCGGACGAGGATACGGCTCAGTACATAGCTGACAACAGGCTTGATCCGGGCCTGCTCACATGGCAGACGAAGGAAGACGGGACAAAGTATATATCCCTGCCGGAGGATCAGTGGAGTCTGGTGCACAGCGTGGATCTGAACATGTACTACGACACCGGAGAGGGGTATGTGGACCTGGGACTGGATAATCTTTACATCCTGGGAGATGAAGGGGAGCTGATGCCGGATGTGGACGGCACCTGGCTTTCGATCAATGACCAGCCCGTGGCATATTATCACACTGACACGGTGGATGACGGCACGAGCTATACGATCACGGGATATGTCCCGGCTATGCTGAACGGTGAGCGGGTAAAGCTCATGCTCATCTTCGATAATGACAACCCTTACGGCTTCATCGCAGGTGCCGACCCGGACTATGATCCGGAGGAGACCGAGACTGTGGCGAGGGGACTCACGGAGCTGAAAGACGGAGATGAGATCCGCTTCCTCTGTGACTATTACGGATATGACGGAGAGCTTCAGGACAGTCACTACCTGGGCGAGCCCATGAAGGTGGATACATCGGACATCAGGATAAGCAATACCGATGTGAAGGGGAAGTATATGGCACTTTATAAATTCACGGATATTTACAACCAGAGCTATTGGACAGACATTGTGGAGTAGCAGGTCAAAGAAAAATGTGATAAGGAAAGGAAAAGAGGATGGGAGACGTACTTAATTTCAAATGCCCCTGCTGTGGAGCGGCACTTTCATTCAGCGGAAAGACCGGGGAGATGACCTGCGAATACTGCGGAGCGGGATTTACCATGGAGCAGGCTCAGGCGGCACAGGAAGCGGAAAAGGAAGATGCGGCAAGCTCGGATATGACATGGACCACCACCGAGCAGCTGATGATTACGGACGAGAACGGCAAGATGACCGGCTACAAGTGTCCGTCCTGCAAGGCTGAGATGGTGGCCGATGAGAATACGGCAGCCACGGAGTGCCCTTATTGCGGTAACCAGGCTATCATCCCTCAGGCTTTCGAGGGAATGTACAAGCCGGATCTTGTGGTTCCTTTCGCCATAGACAAGGAGACGGCCAAGGGCAAGCTGAACGAATTCACAAAGGGAAAGAAGCTGCTTCCGAAGAGCTTCACCGAGGGCAACCGTATAGAGGATATCACAGGAATGTATGTACCTTTCTGGCTCTACAGCTGCCATGCAGAGGGCGAAGTGAAATACAGCGGTGTCAAGAAAAAGACCTGGTCGGATAACAACTTCGAGTATGTGAAGAAGGATCATTATGATATCCAGAGGAGCGGAGAGATGGACTTCGCCAGGATCCCCGTGGATGCGGCGACTCAGATGGATGATGACACGATGGAGTCTCTGGAGCCTTATGATCTCTCAAAGGGAGTGGAATACAATGCCGCATACTTCAGCGGCTATCTGGCAAACCGCTATGACGTGGAGGAGAAGGACGCACAGCCCAGAGCCAACGAGAGGGTGACAGCCTCCTTCAAGGAGAAGCTCAGGAATACAGTGAACGGATATGAGGATGTATCGGAGAAGTCCGAGTCCATCCGTCTGACCAATGCCAAGGCAGAGTATGCCATGCTTCCCGTATGGATGATGACTACGAGATACAACAATGAGACCTATACCTTTGGCATCAACGGCCAGACAGGCAAGATGGTGGGAGCGCTCCCGGTAGATAAGGGTCTGTGGAGGAAATATCTGCTCCTGGGCTCTCTGGTGGGCTTCATCCTGATGCAGCTGGTGCTGGCTCTGGTCGGAGGATTCTCCGGTACGGGAGAAGTGATAGCTCTGATACTGGCGTTTGTCATCGGTTTCATATATGTCTCTATACTGAAGGGCGCAATGAACACCATTGCGGCGCAGAGCGGGGCGATGAGCTACCTGAAGGATAATACGGTGAGTATGGGGGCTCACGTGGACAGATTCCTGTACACCAAAACAGACAAGCGGGAGAAGAGTAAAAGCTGATATCTGCAGGGACTTGCATAAAGAGGATTGATTTAGTATAATTTCAGCGTTGTGCGGATGGATGAAGCCTCCGTGCAGCGCGATATAGGGGAATGATGCAATGGCTAGCCTGGCGGTCTCCAAAACCGCTCATGGGGGTTCGAATCCCTCTTCCCCTGTGCACATGAAAAAGGATGCCTGTAAGGCATCCTTTTTTGTGTGCATAAAGGGATTCGAACCGCTGCGACGGCGAAGCCGGTAAGAATGATCCAGTGGATCATTCTTAAGCAGCGCGGCCTGAAAGGCGGCGGAGCCGCCGGCGGGAATCCCTCTTCCCGGCTTTTTCTTAAGATTTCAGACATTAGCAGAGTTCACGAATTTCCACTGATGATCACTGAATGAAACCATAATCCACGAAAAAATGTTGGTAAAACTTCCTGTACTTTGGCAGTTTTTCATTTTCTTCAGATCCTCTCTTCGCTCACGCAAATTATTACCGATTTGCAATATTAATAAATATTTGTCAATAAATAAAATCCCACATATAATTATCAGAGAATTGTCTGTGGCATAATTCCAGTGCTCT
>DNLO01000100.1:0-8123 GCA_003488445.1 Lachnospiraceae bacterium
CAGCTCATGGCTAAGGAAGGCAAATATGCTACCATAAAGCTTCCTTCCGGAGAGATGAGGATGGTACCGATCGAGTGCAGAGCAACTATAGGTACAGTCGGAAACATAGACCACAATCTTATCAACTACGGTAAGGCAGGACGCATCCGTCACATGGGAATCCGTCCTACCGTCCGCGGATCGGTCATGAACCCGAACGACCACCCTCACGGCGGTGGTGAGGGACGAGCTCCCATCGGACGTCCCGGACCCTCTACTCCTTGGGGCAAGCCCGCTCTCGGCTATAAGACAAGAAAGTCCAAGAAGGCAAGCAACAAGCTGATAGTGAGAAGAAGAAACGGCAAGGCATTGAGTTAAGGAGGGAATAGGCAGATGTCACGTTCAATAAAAAAAGGACCGTTCGCAGATGATAGTCTACTGAAGAAGATCGATGCAATGAACGCAGCAAATAAAAAAGAGGTAGTGAAGACATGGTCACGCCGCTCCACCATATTCCCTTCATTCGTGGGACACACCATCGCGGTGCATGATGGAAGGAAGCACGTGCCGGTATATATCACCGAGGATATGGTAGGACACAAGCTCGGCGAGTTCGTAGCTACCAGGACATACCGTGGACACTCATCGTCTGAATCAAAATCAGGCGTGAAATAAAGGATAATCAGGAAAGGAGGTCATAATCCATGGCAAAAGGACATAGATCCCAGATCAAGAGACAGAGGAACGAGAATAACAGGGAAAAGAGACCGCACGCCAGGTTATCCTATGCAAGGGTGCCGGTACAGAAGGCTTGCTTCGTACTGGATGCCATCAGAGGCAAGAGCGTGAATGAGGCAAAGGCTATACTTGCATATAACCCGAGATATGCATCAGAGGTCATACTGAAGCTTGTTAATTCAGCAGCTGCAAATGCAGAGAACAACCAAGGAATGGACATCTCGAAGCTTTACGTAGCAGAGTGCTACGCGAGTGAGGGACCTACACTGAAGCGCATACAGCCCAGGGCTCAGGGGCGCGCATACAGGATACTGAAGAGGATGAGCCACATTACCGTTGTACTGGATGAAAGGAGCTAATATATGGGACAGAAGGTAAATCCCCATGGCCTCAGAGTAGGTATCATAAAGGACTGGAGTTCCAGATGGTATGCACCGTCAACGGAATTCGCAGAGAGCCTGGCAGAGGATTACAGGATCAGAGAGTTCCTGAAGAAGGAGCTTTATGCAGCCGGCATCTCCAGGATAGAGATAGAGAGGGCTGCAGGACGTGCCAAGGTCATCGTGTATGCCGCAAAGGTCGGTATCGTGATGGGCAAGGGCGGAGCTGACATAGAGAAGACAAAGAAGAAGCTGCAGAGACTGTCAAAGAGCAATCTCGTACTCGATGTGAGAGAGGTGAGAAGGCCCGACAAAGATGCGCAGCTCGTGGCGGAGAACATAGCCAGCCAGCTGGAGAACCGTGTGTCCTTCAGAAGAGCAATGAAGTCTGCTATGCAGAGGACGATGAAGAACGGCGCAAAGGGCATCAAGGCCAGCGTATCGGGAAGACTCGGCGGAGCGGACATAGCCCGCAGGGAGTTCTATTCGGAGGGGACCATCCCGCTGCAGACACTCAGAGCTGATATAGACTATGGATTCGCAGAGGCGGATACCACCTACGGTAAGATCGGTGTCAAGGTATGGATCTATAAGGATGAGGTGCTCGGAAGGCATAAGTTTGCCGTATCTGAGGACGATATGCCCGAGGATCCCAACACAAGAAACAACAACAGAAGAAGAAGCAACAACAGCAGGAGGGAGGGTGACAGATAATGTTAATGCCGAAGAGAGTAAAGCATCGTAAGCAAATGCGTGGTACGATGCGAGGCAAGGCGAATACCGGCAATACCATCGTATACGGCGAATACGGTATAGTAGCAACCGAGCCCTGCTGGATAAAGTCAAATCAGATAGAGGCAGCCCGTGTCGCCATGACCAGATACATCAAGCGTGGCGGACAGGTGTGGATCAAGATATTCCCGGACAAGCCCGTAACGGCAAAGCCTGCCGAGACCCGAATGGGATCCGGAAAGGGCGCTCTGGAGTACTGGGTAGCAGTGGTCAAGCCCGGCAGAGTAATGTTCGAGATAGCAGGAGTGTCCGAAGAGGTGGCAAAGGAGGCATTGAGACTTGCTTCCCACAAGCTTCCCTGCAAATGCAAGATATACTCCAAGGCCGATCTCGAGGAGGTAGTAAAGGCGAAAGGCGGTGACATCTAATGAAATCAGATAAGTATTTGGAAGATCTCAGAGCGAAGTCGGGAACTGAGCTCGCAAGTGACCTCACCGCAGCAAAGAAGGAGCTTTTCAATCTCCGGTTCCAGAATGCCACAAACCAGCTGGACAATACTTCCCGCATCGGAGAGGTCAGAAAGAACATAGCGCGTATTCAGACGGTCATAACCGAGAAGTCGGCTGAAGCCTGATCGGAAAGGAGATAAACGTGGAAGAGAGAAATCTGAGAAAGACCCGTACTGGAAAGGTCATAAGCGACAAGATGGATAAGACCATCACAGTAGCTGTTCAGGACAATGTACGTCATCCCCTTTACAAGAAGATCGTGAAACGTACTTACAAGCTTCATGCACACGATGAGAAGAATGAAGCGAATGTCGGAGATACAGTGAAGGTAATGGAGACCCGTCCCCTTTCAAAGTCAAAGAGATGGAGACTGGTCGAGATAATAGAAAGAGCTAAGTAAACCTGAAAGGAGAGGAAAATGGTACAGCAGGAAACAAGACTTAAAGTCGCTGACAATACCGGCGCTAAAGAGCTCCTCACCATAAGGGTAATGGGAGGCTCTACCAGAAGATATGCCAGCGTAGGCGACATCATCACTGCCACAGTCAAGGATGCCACTCCCGGCGGAGTAGTAAAGAAGGGTGATGTGGTCAAGGCAGTTGTAGTACGTACGGTAAAGTCCATACGACGCAAGGACGGATCCTATATCCGCTTTGATGAGAATGCGGCTGTCATCATAAAGGATGACAATACGCCAAGAGGAACACGTATTTTCGGACCCGTAGCCCGTGAGCTTCGTGACAAGCAGTTCATGAAGATCGTTTCACTGGCTCCCGAAGTATTATAAGGAGGTCATCATGGCGACTACAAAGATCAAGAAGGGCGATACCGTACAGGTTATCGCAGGAAGAAATAAAGGTAAGCAGGGCAAGGTCACATCTGTCGATGCAAAGCACGGCAAGCTCGTCGTAGAAGGTGTGAACATGCTCACAAAGCACGAGAAGCCCTCGGCGTCCAATCCTGACGGAGGTATCACTCACAAGGAAGGCACAATAGACATTTCCAACGTCATGTATGTGCACAACGGCAAGCCCACTCGTGTCGGTTTCAAGGTAAACGGGGACAAGAAGGTCCGCATCGCCAAGTCAACAGGCGATGTAATTGACTGAGAAGGAGGCCTGAAAGTTGAGCAGATATAAAGAGCAATACAACAAAGAGATAAGGGATGCCATGCAGAAGAAGTTCGGCTACAAGAATGTCATGGAGATCCCCAAGATCGAGAAGATCGTAGTGAACATGGGTGTCGGAGAGGCAAAGGACAACGCGAAGCTTCTGGACTCCGCAGTGACTGATCTGGAGAAGATCACCGGACAGCATGTCGTGACCACAAAGGCCAAGAAGGCAGTGGCAAACTTCAAGATAAGAGAAGGCATGGCCATCGGCTGCAAGGTAACATTACGTGGCGACAAGATGTATGACTTCCTGGACAGACTCGTAAACCTGGCACTTCCCCGAGTCCGTGACTTCAGAGGTGTGCCTGCGAGCTCCTTTGACGGCAGAGGCAACTATGCTCTGGGAATAAAAGAGCAGATCATCTTCCCCGAGATCGNNTCGGATGCAAGGTTACTCTTCGTGGCGAGAAGATGTATGAGTTTGCTGATCGTCTGATCAACCTCGCACTTCCCCGTGTCCGTGACTTCCGTGGTGTATCGGCTAACAGCTTCGATGGCAGAGGTAACTATACCTTAGGTCTTAAGGAGCAATTGATGTTCCCCGAAATACAGTACGATAAGATCGACAAGATCAGAGGTATGGATGTCATCATAGTCACTACAGCAAAGACCGATGAAGAGGCAAGAGAGCTCCTGAGGCTCTTCAATATGCCGTTTGAGAAACAGGAGGCAGTATAATATGGCAAAATTATCTATGAAACGGAAGCAGCAGAGAAAGCCGAAGTTTTCCACAAGAGCATATACCCGCTGCAGCATCTGCGGACGTCCTCATTCAGTACTGAGGAAATATGGTATCTGCCGTATCTGCTTCAGGGAGCTGGCTTATAAGGGACAGATACCCGGCGTAAAGAAAGCCTCATGGTAAGAAGAAAGGAGATCAGATAAATGCTTACGACTAATGATCCGATTGCAGATATGCTCACAAGAATACGTAATGCAAATACTGCAAAACATGATACAGTCGAGATCCCGGCATCAAAGATGAAGCTTGCGATCGCTGATATCCTTCAGGATGAGGGTTATATCAGGAAGTACGAAGTGGTAGATGCAGACAAGGGATTCAAGAATATCAAGGTAGAGCTGAAGTACAACGACAACAAGAGGGAAAAGGTACTCACCGGACTCAAGAGAATATCAAAGCCTGGTCTGCGTATATACGCAGGCAAGGATGAGCTTCCCAGGGTGCTCGGAGGACTTGGTGTCGCCATCATCTCTACGAACAAAGGTGTAGTAACAGACAAGAAGGCAAGAGAGCTCGGCGTAGGCGGAGAGGTTCTTGCATTCGTATGGTAAATAACGAATAGGAGGTTGCGGGCATGTCACGAATCGGAAAAATGCCTATCGCCATACCGTCCGGAGTAACGGTCAATATGGCAGAAAATAATACGGTGACTGTAAAAGGTCCCAAAGGCGAGCTCACAAGGACGCTCCCTGCTGTGCTCACGATAAAGCAGGAAGACGGCAACATCGTCGTAGAGAGACCTAACGATGAGAAGGAGACCAAGGCTCTTCACGGACTCACCAGATCACTTCTGAACAACATGGTGATCGGTGTCACGGAGGGTTACTCCAAGACTCTCGAGATCAACGGAGTAGGATACAGAGCAGCAAAGCAGGGCAAGAAGCTGACCCTTTCACTCGGCTACTCTCATCCTGTGGAGATGGAGGATCCCGAGGGCATCACGACAGAGGTAAAGGATAATCAGATAATCGTATCCGGTATTAGCAAAGAAGCAGTCGGACAGTATGCTGCAGTGATCCGCGATAAGAAGAGACCTGAGCCTTACAAGGGTAAGGGAATCAAGTATATCGATGAAGTGATCAGGCGCAAGGTCGGTAAGACCGGTAAAAAGTAAATACCAGAAAGGATAGGTTATGATAAAGAAAAGATCAAGAGCTGAAGTGCGTGAGAAGAAGCACATGCGTATCAGGAACCGTTTCAGCGGGACAGCTGAGAGACCCAGGCTTGCTGTATTCAGGAGCAATAAGAACATCTATGCTCAGGTGATAGATGATGTAGAGGGCAAGACACTCGCAACCGCATCTACGGTAGAGAAGGATATCAGAGGACAGGTCAAGTACACCGACAATACCGAGGCAGCCGAGTGCGTCGGAAAGGCGATAGCCGAGCGTGCCAAGGCAAAGGGTATCGAAGAGGTGGTCTTTGACAGAGGCGGATATATCTACCATGGCAAGGTAAAGGCTCTGGCAGATGCAGCCCGCGAAGCAGGACTTAAATTCTAAGGGAAAGGAGAGGACACATGGAAGCAGATAACAGAGACAGAAGAAGAAATTCCAGGAACGACAGAGAGCCCGATGATGGACTGAGCGACAAGGTTGTTACCATCAAGAGAGTCACCAAGGTCGTAAAGGGTGGTCGTAATATGCGTTTCTCCACCCTGGTAGTAGTAGGAGACAAAGAAGGACATGTGGGCGTAGGACTCGGCAAGGCAGCCGAGATACCCGAGGCTATCCGCAAGGGCAGGGAGGATGCTAAGAAGCATATGATATCTGTTGCCCTGGACGAGAACGGATCCATAGCCCATGATTTCATCGGTCACTTCGGAGGAGCAGAGATACTTCTGAAGAGAGCACCCGAAGGAACAGGTATCATAGCCGGCGGTCCCGCACGTATCGTCTGCGAGCTGTCCGGTATCAGGAACATCAGGACCAAGTCACTTGGCTCCAACAACAAGCAGAATGTCGTGCTTGCAGCTATCGATGCGCTCACACAGATCACATCACCTGAAGAGGTAGCCCGCAAGAGAGGCAAGACTGTAGAGGAGGTAAAGGCATAATGGCATCGAAGCTCAGGATCACTCTGGCGAAGTCGACTATTGCAGCACTTCCCAAGCATAAGAAGACGGTCGAGGCTCTGGGTCTGCGCAAGACCTATCATACAGTGGAGCACCCCGACAATGATGCAGTCAGAGGAATGATAAAGCAGGTAAGTCACCTGCTTAAGGTGGAAGAGATAGACTGAACAGGCGAGTGGACAGACTATGCAGCATGCTCTGCATAGTCGTCGGGTTTTGCGAGGAAATGGCGACACCCGATAAAGATCTGCGTTTTAGCGAAAGGAGAAAAAATGGAACTTCATGAGATCGGACCTGCAGCAGGTTCAAAGCATAACAGGTACAGAAAAGGCAGAGGTCATGCTTCGGGAAACGGCAAGACTGCAGGATACGGCCATAAGGGACAGAAGGCGAGATCCGGACAGCCCCGTATAGGCTTCGAGGGAGGCCAGATGCCTCTGTACAGGAGAATACCCAAGAGGGGATTCCAGAACTACAACCACAAGGAGATCGTCACACTTAACGTATCTCAGCTTGACAAGTTCTATAACGACGGTGATACGGTCGTATCTGAGGATCTGATCGAGAGGAACATCATCAAGGATACATGTGACGGCCTCAAGATCCTCGGGGGCGGAGAGATCACAAAGAAGCTGACTGTAAAGGCGAATGCCTTCTCAGAGACGGCAAAACAGAAAATAGAAGCAGCAGGTGGAAAAGCTGAGGTGATCTGATGTTTGAAACAGTACGTAATGCTTTCAAGGTCAAGGAGATCAGGAACGGCATTATATTCACGCTCCTGATGCTGGTGGTGGTCCGTCTGGGCTGCCAGCTTCCGGTACCCGGGATCAACAGGGACTTCTTCGCACAGTGGTTCTCACAGATCACGGGAGATTCTTTCAATTTCTTCAATGCGTTTACCGGCGGTTCATTTGAGAACATGTCGCTCTTCGCACTGAACATCACACCGTACATTACATCAAGTATCATAATACAGCTGCTGACCATAGCCATCCCCGCTCTGGAAGAGATGCAAAGAGATGGCGAGGAAGGCAGGAAGAAGCTGGTATCGATAACGAGATATGTGACGGTGGGACTGGCTCTTATCGAGTCCCTTGCAATGGCTATCGGATTCGGAAGGTCCGGAATACTTGAGACCTATAACGCATTCAACGTTATCATGGTCATATGCACACTTACGGCAGGCTCGGCTTTCCTTATGTGGATAGGAGAGCAGATCACGGAGTACGGTGTCGGTAACGGAATATCCATCGTGCTGACAATAAATATCATATCAAGGATACCTGACGATATGACAAGCCTGTTCACCATGTTCGTATCGGGCAGGCCTCTGGCATATGCGATACTGAATGCGGTGATCATCATTGCGATCATACTGGTGACCGTGGTGCTCACTATCCTGCTGAACGATGCAGAGCGCAGGATACCCGTACAGTATGCCAAGAAGATGCAGGGCAGGAAACAGTATGGCGGGAACAGCACATACATACCGCTCAAGGTGAATACGGGAAATGTCATACCCATCATCTTCGCATCGTCTATAATGCAGTTCCCTGTAGTAATATCACAGCTCATTGGCAAGAGCGGCGGCACGACCATATGGGGACATATACTCAGAGCGCTGAGCTCGGGCAACTGGTTCAATATGGCAACACCCTGGTATACGATCGGTGCCCTGGTATACATACTTCTGGTCATATTCTTTGCTTACTTCTACACATCGATCACCTTCAACCCGCTGGAGATCGCTGACAATATGAAGAAGCAGGGAGGCTTCATACCCGGTATCAGACCCGG
>DNLO01000100.1:8245-11863 GCA_003488445.1 Lachnospiraceae bacterium
GTGATCGTAGCTATGATACCCATATTCTTCAACGGAGCCTTCAATGCGAACGTCTCCTTCGGAGGAACATCTCTGATAATCATAGTAGGTGTCATACTCGAGACTCTCAAGCAGATAGAGTCGAAGATGGTAGTAAGAAATTATAAGGGGTTCTTGTCATGAAGATAGTGATGCTGGGTGCACCCGGAGCCGGAAAAGGAACACAGGCAGATAAGATCGCGGAGAAGTTTGGTCTCCCGCACATTTCTACGGGAGATATCTTCCGCAAGAACATCAAGGAAGGGACAGAACTCGGGAAAGAGGCAAAGTCCTACATGGATGCGGGAAAACTCGTGCCGGATGAACTGACGGTAAGGCTTCTTCTGGACAGGGTGAAGAATGATGACTGTGCCAAAGGATATATCCTGGACGGATATCCCAGGACTATTCCCCAGGCCGAGGCACTCGATAAAGAGCTGAAAAAGCTGGGAGAGAAGATAGACTACGCGATAAACGTGGATGTCCCCGATGAGAACATAATAAACAGGATGTCAGGACGCAGAGCCTGCCTTAAATGTGGGGCAACCTATCATCTGAAGTATGTACCGCCCAAGAAAGACGGTGTCTGCGATGAGTGCGGATCCGAGCTGGTGATCAGGGATGATGACAAGCCTGAGACAGTGAAGAACAGGCTGGCTGTATATCACGAACAGACGCAGCCGCTCATAGAATACTTCGAAAAGCAGGGTGTCCTTCATACGGTGGATGGGACGACAGATGCCGGAGACGTGTTCAAAGCGATCGAGCAGATCCTTAGTTAAGAGGTAAGAGAGATATGTCAAAAGCAGATGTCATTGAAGTAGAAGGAAAAGTAGTAGAAAAGCTGCCGAATGCGATGTTTAGGGTCACACTCGAGAACGGACATGAGGTGCTGGCACATATTTCAGGAAAGCTGCGGATGAACTTCATAAAGATCCTGCCCGGAGACAAGGTGACCATCGAACTGTCACCCTATGATCTTACAAAGGGAAGGATCACGTGGCGAGACAAGTAAAAAACTCTTGAAATGAAGAAGGCGCTATGTTAGAATAGCCGTTGGCTCTTTTTTTCAGGAAAGGTTTCTGTTTAGGACAGATAGAAGGAGTACGGAGGGATTACCATGAAAGTAAGAAGCTCAGTAAAGCCCATTTGCGAAAAGTGCAAGGTAATAAAGCGCAAGGGTAAAGTAAGGATCATCTGCGAAAACCCGAAGCATAAACAGGTTCAGGGATAATACCCGGACCTGGTTGTGATATTTATTCTTAAGAAAGGAGAACTCACTTATGGCTCGTATTGCCGGTGTTGATTTGCCCAGGGATAAGCGTGTCGAGATAGGTCTGACATATATCTTCGGTATCGGCAGGTCTTCATCAAACAGGATCCTTAAGGAAGCAGGTGTCAATCCTGACACACGCTGCAAGGATCTCACAGACGATGAAGTCACCAAGATCCGTGATGTCATTGACAAGACACAGGTCATCGAGGGTGATCTCAGACGTGAAGTCGCTATGAACATCAAGCGCCTCACTGAGATCGGCTGCTACAGAGGCACCCGTCACAGAAAGGGACTGCCCTGCCGCGGACAGAAGACCAAGACCAATGCAAGGACATGCAAAGGTCCCAGGAGAACAGTAGCAAACAAGAAAAAGTAACTATTGACTGATTATTAGAAAGTGAAAGTAGGTTAGTTTTAATGGCTGGTAAAACACAAGCAGGTGCGAAAAAAGGAACAAAAAAACGCATCAGAAAAAACGTTGAACACGGACAGGCACATATTCAGTCATCCTTTAACAACACTATCGTGACACTTACGGATGCTGAGGGAAACGCTCTTTCATGGGCAAGTGCCGGAGGTCTGGGCTTTAGAGGTTCAAGGAAATCTACTCCATATGCAGCACAGATGGCAGCTGAGACAGCTACCAAGGCAGCTCTTCCTTATGGTCTGAAGACTGTGGACGTGATGGTCAAGGGACCGGGATCGGGACGCGAGGCCGCTATCAGAGCACTCGCCGCAGCAGGACTTCAGGTAACGAGTATCAAGGACGTCACACCGGTACCGCATAACGGATGCCGTCCGCCCAAGCGCAGAAGAGTTTGATAGGAGGAAGGAAGACATATGGCAGTTAATAGAGAACCTGTTCTGAAAAGGTGCAGATCGCTGGGTCTCGATCCGGTTTATCTCGGGTATGACAAGCAGTCAAAGAGACAGGTAAGAAGATCCGGCAGGAAGATAAGTGAGTACGGAACTCAGCTTCGCGAAAAGCAGAAGGCTAAGTTCATATATGGAGTTCTGGAGAAGCCCTTCAGAAACTACTACAAGAGAGCAGACCGCATGAAGGGGATGACAGGTCTGAACCTTATGATCATGCTCGAGCAGAGACTGGATAATGTGGTATTTCGTCTCGGCTTTGCGAAGACCAGAAGAGAAGCCAGGCAGATGGTGGACCACAAGGTTTTCTCCGTGAACGGAAAGACAGTATATATCCCTTCATACAGCGTAAAGCCGGGTGATGTGATCGAGATCAGAGAGAACAAGAGATCCTCACAGCACATCAAGGATATATTCGAGGCTACGTCAGGACGTGCGGTACCCGCATGGCTCACAGCAGACCCTGAGCATTTCAAGGGCACTGTTGACCGCCTGCCGGAGAGAGAAGAGATCGACGTTCCGGTGGATGAGATGCTCATAGTCGAGTTGTATTCAAAATAATAAGATCGGCTCGAAACAGTTTTTGCTGAGGAGGTACTCGATTTGTTAGAATTTGATAAACCCAAAATAGAGATACAGGGAAGCTCCGAAGACGGAAAGTATGCGAGGTTCGTATGCACTCCTCTTGAGAGAGGTTATGGGATCACGATAGGCAATTCACTGCGCAGGATCATGCTCTCATCTCTTCCCGGTACCGCAGTGAGCCAGGTCAAGGTGGACGGAGTGCTCCACGAGTTCTCCACTCTGCCCGGAGTGAAGGAGGATGTGACGGAGATCATCCTGAACATCAAGAATCTGGCGATCAGGAACAACAGCTCTTCGGACGAGCCCAAGACCGCATACATAGAGTGTGACGGCGAGGGAGAGGTGACCGGAGCTGACATACAGTGCGATCAGGATATCGAGATCGTAAACAAGGATCAGCATATTGCAACGCTCAGCGGCTCTGATGCAAAGCTCTATCTGGAGCTCACCATCACAAGCGGAAGAGGCTACGTGTCCGCAGAGCAGAACAAGAGCCCCGAGCTTCCCATCGGTGTGATCTCTATCGATTCTATCTACACTCCCGTAGAGAGAGTGAACATGAGCGTGGAGAACACCCGTGTAGGCCAGCAGACAGACTTTGATAAGCTCACGCTGGATGTGTACACGAACGGTACACTCAGTCCCGAGGACTCTGTAAGTCTGGCATCGAAGGTGCTCTCAGAGCATCTGAACCTCTTCGTTGATCTTTCGGATGCAGCCAGCAGAGCGGAAGTGATGTCAGCTAAGAAAGAAGACGCAAAGGTGGACGTGATGAACATGTCCATAGATGAGCTGGAGCTTTCAGTGAGATCATATAACTGCCTGAAGAGGGCCGGCATCAATACTGTGTCGGAGCTCACCAACAA
>DNLO01000074.1 GCA_003488445.1 Lachnospiraceae bacterium
CAGTTCAGGGGCGAGAAGAATTACGCTAACGATTAGGGAGGAAGACATGAGCAGCAAAAAGACCAACCGAAAGATAATATACACGATAATATACATCCTGCTGTTTCTCCTGACGGTGATGATGCTGGTACCCTTCGTTTGGATGATCACCGCATCGCTCAAGCTGAACAAGGACATCTTCGTGATACCCTATACATGGATGGGATTCGAGCCTCACTGGGAGAACTACATCAACATATGGACCAAGATCCCTCTGGCAAGATATGCACTCAATACAGTGAAGCTCACAGTGATCGTGACCATACTCCAGATACTCACCTCAAGCTTTGCGGCATATGCCTTCGCCAAGCTCCGTTTCAAAGGGAGGAACATCCTGTTCCTGGCGTATATCGCGACCATAGCCGTACCGTGGCAGGTATATATGGTGCCTCAGTTCATATTCATGAGGAAGCTGGGACTGGCGGATACCCATATGGCTATCATCATCCTGCAGGCATTCTCGGCTTTCGGAGTGTTCCTGATGAGACAGTTCTACGAGGGGATACCCGATTCTCTGTGTGAGGCGGCCAGGATAGACGGCATGAATGAATACAAGATCTATGCCAGCATCATGCTGCCGCTGTCCAAGCCGGCACTGTCCACGCTGATAATCTTCACCTTCGTGAATACCTGGAATGACTTCCTTGGACCCCTGATCTATCTGACCACAGACTCCAAGAAGACGCTTCAGATAGGTATCAAGATGTTCATATCACAGTATTCCGCAGAGTACGGACTCATCATGGCGGCTTCGGTGATCTCACTGATCCCGGTGCTCATAGTATTCATGGCACTTCAGAAATATTTCGTGGCCGGCATTACCACCGGAGCGGTGAAGGGCTGAGTCTATGGGCAGATGGATAGCGGAAGAGAAGATAGACAGCTTACCGGGAATAACAGAGCCTGAGGCATCGAAGGCACTGGGGCGGTGTGTGGACGGGGTGCTGAAATACCTCGACCGTTTCGGAGAGAGATTTCCGGGAGCATACAGCACGGACGGGTACTATACACCGGGGGAGAATAAGGGCTGGACCACGGGGTTCTACACGGGAGAGCTCTGGCTGGCATATGAGAACGCAAAGGACAGCCATGACAGAGAGAAGCTTAAGGAAACGGCTCTCAGACAGACGGAGTCGTTTTACGACAGGATAAAGGCTCAGATAGATGTGGAGCACCATGATATGGGGTTCCTCTTCAGTCCTTCCTGTGTGGCGGCCTACAAGCTCACGGGGAACAAGAAGGCCAGAGATGCTGCCGTCATGGCTGCAGACAAGCTCATATCCAGATATCAGAGTGTGGGAGAGTTCATACAGGCCTGGGGAGAGATGGGCGCAGCGGACAATTACAGGTTCATCATAGACTGCCTGCTCAACCTGCCGCTGCTGTATTGGGCATCCGAAGAAACGGGGGATGACAGATACAGGGATATAGCCGAGAAGCATATCCATACCGCCATGAAGTACGTGATCAGGGAGGATGGCTCCACCTGGCATACGGTCTTCATGGATCCGGCTACGGGGGGATTTCATCACGGTGCCACCTGTCAGGGCTACAGGGACGGGAGTGCCTGGGCCAGAGGACAGGCCTGGGGGATATACGGCACTGCAATGGCGTACAGATATACGGGCCGTAAGGAATATATTGATTACTTCAAGAGGATCGCGGGCTACTTCCTGTCGCATCTGCCTGAGGATCTGTGCCCCTTCTGGGACCTGACCTTCGGAGACGGAGACGGGCCTGAGGAGCCCAGGGATTCCTCATCTTTGGTCATTGCAGTCTGCGGCATGCTGGAGATGTGCGGATACATGGATGAGGAGGATGCCGTCTTCTACAGGGGGAGAGCGTGCAGACTCCTGAAAGCTGCAGTGGACGGATACAGCGTGAAGGATATCGCATCCTCAAACGGCAGGCTCCTTCACGGCACTTATTCGAAGAAGAGCCCCTACAATACCTGTACTCCGGAAGGGGTAGACGAGTGTGTCATCTGGGGAGACTACTATTACATGGAGGCTCTCCACAGACTGCTGCATCCCGACTGGAATATATACTGGTGAGACGAGGAAGCAATATGAGTACATTCGTACCGGAATATCTTGACTATGAGCTGAGTCCCTATACGGGGCTTACGAGGAAGAGCTGGATCATGGCCGGCAGATATCTGCTGCAGGGTATTTTCGACAACCTGTCGGATATCGATCAGCCTGTGGTGATGCCAAGGGCAGAGACTGAGACCACATATCCCCACCCGGATGCCTCACCGGGGGACCTGGAGGCACAGAAGAGGGCGGAGATATTCGAAGGCCTCACGAGGTCACTCTTCATAGCGTCGGTCCTGATAGCGGAGGATCCGTTTCTTACACTGAACGGGATCAATGTAAGGGACTACTACAGGCTCCACATCCTGAGGAGCTGTACCGAGAAGCAGAGCATTGAGTATGCAGGCTCCTATGAGGATATGAAGGCTGTCACCGGTGATACGGATCCCTACAGGCCCTTCCAGCAGACGGTGGAGACCTGTGCTCTGGTCATAGGGCTCAATATGTGCAGCAAGGTGCTCTGGGATACCTATGAGAAGAGCGAGAGAGATGCCATAGCCGATTTCCTTACGGGCTTCGCCCATGCCAATACCGCACCTCAGAACTGGCGCCTCTTCAATATGCTGGACATGGCATTCCTTCATATGAACGGGTATGAGATCGATACGGACATCATGGCCGATCACGCATTGTCGATAGCGGATTTCTATGCGGGAGACGGGTGGTACCGCGACGGTCATTCCTTCGACTATTACTCCTGCTGGGCTTTCAACTTCTATGCTCCGCTGTGGAACAGGTGGTACGGATATGAGCATATGCCTGAGATAGCTGCCAGGTACGAGGAGTATTCAAACAGACTGATGGTATCCTTCCCGGGGATGTTCGATGAGGACGGATATGTGAACATGTGGGGGAGGAGCTGCATATACAGGAATGCTGTCACATCTGCTTTTGACGGCAACTTTTTCCTTAAGGAGCCGAAGGCTGATCCGGGGCTTGCCAGGAGGATATCCTCCGGGGCGCTGCTGCAGTTCATCACAAGAGACGACTTTCTGGTGAACGGTATCCCTTCACTGGGATTCTATGGTCAGTTCACACCGCTGGTACAGAGGTATTCGTGTGCGGAGTCACCGTTCTGGATAGGTAAGGCTTTCCTGTGCCTGCACCTGGACGAGTCTCATCCCTTCTGGAGTGCGAAGGAGCACAACGGAGTATGGGAAGAGCTGAAGGAAGATGAGGTAGGGCAGACCGTACTGGATGGTCCGGCACTGGTACTGACAGCGCACAAGGGCAACGGCAGCACGATACTGAGGAGCGGCAAGGTGGTAAAGGAAAAGGGCGACCGCCATGGCATGTGGAACTATTCCAAGCTTTGCTACCACACCAAGTATCCCTGGGAGAGCTCGGTATCGGAGGACACAGAGTCGCAGCAGTATGTACTGAAGAGCGGGATCGACGGACATACGGAGAGAGCCAACATCACATTCTATGCAGGAGTGAAGGATGGTGTGATGTACAGGAGACAGCTCTTCGACCATGAGCCCTCCACTGAGTGGCACTGGCTAGAGGCAGCGGATCTCGCCGATTATCCGGTATCTCTTGGTATCATCAGGGCAGACAGGATACGTATCTGCAAGAGGCCGGTGACGTTCACTCTGGGCTCGTACGGATTCCCGGATGACGGACACAGTGATATCAGGCTGGCAGAGGGCGATGCAGTGAGCGTGTCTGACGGAGAGGGCTGGGAAGAGTACCTCATACCGCGGGCGGTGATCATTGACGGGCATGATCATACCGGCAGGGCGAAACACATGGCCATGACGATATATACGGGATTCGACAAGCTGTCATATGTAAGGAGCAGCGGGACGAATCCGGACTCGGAGCATTCCTTTGTGGCATATGCGGCCGGAAGCTTCAGAAGACAGTATGATGCTGCGGACGACAGTATATGCATATCCCAGGTGATAACGGCCGAGGGGGACAGGGAGCTTGAGGAGGATGAGATATTCCCCGTCAGTGAGATCGTCTTCATGAATGCGATAAGACGCAGTGACGGAAGTACCGTTCCGGGATCCTCACAGCGCGTGATCATAAAGCACAAAAACGGTATGGTCAGGACCGTCGACTATACCGGGATGGAAGGGAGGCTGGCCCTGTAGGGCAACTGCAGTACACAAAGAACCGTTAATGAATAAAGGAGGAAACATGGAGATCAGGACAGCAAGTTCACCAAGAGACGTAAAGCATTACACTACCGAGAGACTGAGGGAGGAGTTCTTCATCGAAAAGGTATTCTATGAGGATGAGATAAGACTCGTATACAGTCATATCGACAGGATCATCACAGGGGCCGCCATGCCGGTGAAGGGGACTCTCA
>DNLO01000180.1 GCA_003488445.1 Lachnospiraceae bacterium
TCGTATCCTACTGCTTTCATGAATCTCTGTCTGATATGCATCAATCTGTACCAGCTGTACAAGCTCGGCAAAAAAAGCGAGAGCTACAGCCTGATCAAAACGGTCACGGGCAAGGGATCCGTCCTCTTCCTTACAGATTACTATAAAGATGATATATGCAGATTCTTCCCTGATTTCACGACAGATAAGATAAAAGACTGCGATGCAGCTTTTCTGATCCTGTACGGAACATCACCGGCAGGCATGCTCCTCGGAAAAAATGCAGGAGAAGACACTATTGACGTGGCGGTGGATTATGCCATGCCTGAGTACAGAGACTGTTCTGTAGGCAGATTCCTCTATTCCGGGCTTTTGGAACACGGAGTGAAGCGGCTGCGGTACAACGGAGCACTGTCCTCCCAGTATGAGGGCTATATGTTGAGGATGGGGTTTGTCAGGAACGGTGAAGAGTTTGTCAAAGAGCTGTAGCTCTTTTGGAAGCGGCTCCTTTTTTGTGGTAAAATCAAGCAATGAGCAGTAAACGATTCAATAGAGTGCTGGCGGTGATAGTGCTGCTTGCTGCATGTGCGCCGCTGTTTACGATCAACTGCATAGGCGGAGACGATATCATTTACCATCTCCTGAGGATAGAAGCACTCAAAGAGGGGATCCTCGCGGGGAGACCCTTCCTGCGCATCAATATGCTCTTCTTCGGAGGGGCCGGATACGCTTCCTCCATGTTCTATCCCGATCTGCTCCTTTACTTCCCGGCACTGCTGCGCGCCATAGGCACCCAGATCAACCTTTCATTCCATCTTTTTGTGGCACTGTGCATAATACTGGGCTTCGCATCCTCATATTACTGTGCGAAGTATGTGAGCGGCAGCGACTATGCGGCGCTCGCAACAGCTGTCATATTTACCCTCTATCAATACCATATAGATGACATATATACCCGGAGCGCCGTAGGCGAATACACAGCGGTGATCTTCGTTCCTTTCGTCATAGCGGGACTCTACGATCTGCTGTACGCGAAATATGAGCGCCCCTGGATGCTGTTCGCCGGCATGACGGGTGTACTGCTCTGCCATACTATCACTGCCGTCATCTGCGTGGTGCTGTGTCTGGCGTTTTTTCTTACGGGGGCCGGGCGGCTGATAAAGGACAGGACGCTGATGCTTAAGCTTATACTTACTGCATTGGCGGTGCTTGCGGTAACGGCATTCTACTGGATCCCGGTGCTGGAGATCATGCTCCAGGGCGTACTCAGTACAGATCACTTCTTTGATATGGAATATGAGAGCGTAAAGCTGTGGGAGATGCTCTTTAACAAGACCTGCCGGATGGGAGCGGCCGTATTCCTGCTTCTCCTCATACGTCCCGCATTGAAAAAGAAGGACAGATTTGCAGATACCTGTGCTCTGAGCGGAATAGTGCTGGCGGCAGTCTCCACCAGTCTCCTGCCCTGGGGAAGGCTGCAGGACCTGCTCGGCTTCATGCAGTTCCCCTGGAGAGTATATGTAGTCACAGGCCCCCTGCTCGCCTTTGCGGAAGGGTGCTATATCCGCGACCTTGCAGCTGAGCTTTCGGGGACTGATGAGGAGCGCAAAGAGACTGTCATGAGGCTGATCGTGATAGTTACGACTGCGATCATGCTGCTGTCGCTCACCTGCAATCTCCAAAGAAATGAAAAGAAATATTACTCATACTCCGATGATTATTTCAAATACAAGCCCTACACCGCTGAAGTGATAGGCGGCGAATGGCTCCCGGTGGCGGCCGCCGACAGAGAAGCGCTGACAGCCGGCTCCGATATCGCGAGGGCAGAGGACGGAAGCGAATATAATGTGGAGAGGAACAAAAACGAACTGTCGGTCTCGGGGATATCGTCCGGGGCAGGATATGTGGATGTGCCCTTCGTATATTACAAGGGATATGCAGCAGAAGACAGCAGCGGGAAACGGCTCGCCGTATCCGGAGAGGGCGATAACGGCCTCACAAGAGTCTATACCCAAGGGGCAGAGAGCATCAGGGTATGGTATGCCGGAACTGCGGCTCAGCACGCAGGCGATGCGGTGTCTGTCCTGTCCGTGATGTTTATAGCAGTTTGGGCTCTTATACGCAGGAGGAAGGATATACCCCCGGATAAAAATGGATGAAATCGACCTGCCTATGTGGTATCATATTAAGGCATCGTCATGGGGGGAATGGATATGGCGAAACAGACCATAGAATCAAGAGATATAATACATGCATCAAATGAACGTGTGAAGGAGCTCGATATAGTCATAAAGGGCTCTTTTGTCGCTACCTCGGGAGAAGTGTCCATAGACATGCCCTATGGCTCCATGATAGGCCTCTTCGAGACACCGGGAGAGATATACCGGTTTGATTACGAGGCCAAGGAAGACTCCATGACAGTGTCCTATCCCTACAAGACTGAGGACAGTATCTATGCCATCATCAAGGCAAATCCGCAGATCACCCCATATATAGCCAATGCCGTGATAAAGAGTGTGCAGGACATATTCGAAAGGACCGTGCAGCTGCTGCAGGCATGCAAGGAAATGGAAGACATCCTGGGTACGGATGAAAAGACCAGCCATAACCTGTATATGTGGAAATACAAATATTTCATGGCTCTGGAGAATATGCTTCCGTCCAAGGACATCGCACTGTGTACGGGGATAATACTCAGTGCATATGAGTACATACAGCATCTTTCGCCGATCCTCTCCGAGCTGATCGAGAAGAAGAGCGAATATACGCTGCAGATGGAGATGAGAAAGGATGAGGCAGAGTCCTCAGGTGAGGACGGCCAGGATACGGTGCCCACTGATGAGGATGGCTATATCGACGACGAAGAGGATATGCCCGAGGCATTGAAGGGCCTTATGGGAGAGTCCGATGAGGAGAGTGGATCGGATGACGAGACACCGGACGAAGAGGGCCCTGACGAAGAGACAAAGGACGCTCTGGACAAGATACTGCTGTATGCCGGAGTGAGCGATGACAAGGCGGAGAAGTTCAGGACTCTCGTGGCAGAGTATTCTGCAATGAAGGACAAGACGGATACATCGGACAAGGCCAGACTGCTGCGCAGGCAGATGACCGAGACGTACTATGATGTCTATGAAGCTGCCTTCATGCGAAGCATCGGGGATATCAATGTATCGACACTCATGAAGATGTTCTTCTACTTCGGATTCGTGAGCGAGGAACTGGCAGGTGAGAAGAATACCAGGATACTGAAGAGGCTCGCGGCAAACTACAGGCCGGACCCTGAGGGCAATGTCCTGACGGCATATGAGTGGCTTATGCTCATCTATAACGGCAAGGTGGAGCCCTCCAAGAATGAGTTTGACATGGAGTACCCCAGATATCTGAAGCAGCAGTACGATGACGGCGAGATCAAGCAGGCCGAGATGAAGCGTCTCATGGACGATCAGGGGGCAAAGGTTTCTTTCGAACTCAGGAACTTCGTGAAGAACGGATCGCGCATGACCTTCGGAAGGATCTCTTCTTTCGTTCCGGTGTTCAGTGAGGAGAGCACCATGCGCTCACCGGATGAGAGCATGTCGACATGGAAGGATATACATGAAGCGCTGGATATGGTGCGGCGTATAGATTTCAGCTGCTTCACCAGACAGATCGTCTTCTCCAACCCTGCCATAGGCGTGAACAGAGAGTTCATAGATACTGAGATACTGCCCTATATCATACTGATGCCGAACGGAGGATCGAGAGCCGCTCTGTGGCAGGAGATCTCCGGAGCGCACCGAGACACTCCCGGACGTATGATGATGCCCATGTTCCCCGAAAAGGAGATCAGCACCTATATCATCAGACTTGCGGGAGAGTTCAGATGGGAGATGTGCCGGCGTGAGCAGGGAGTCCACTGGAATGATGTGACTGTCCCTTCACTGACATCGATGTTCTCGGATTACCTTCAGTTCTACAGAAAGAACCACGACCTTTCCCCCGACCTCAGGGAGAAGATCAAGGCACAGCTGCAGGCTGCGAGAAACTCGGCCAAGGCGGTATTCGTGTCTGACTACATCAACTATCTCGCGTTTGAGAGCTCGGGCTCTCTCAGGATAAACAGAGTATCACGTGAGATCATCTTCAGGTTCTGTCCCTTCTGCTCGGAGATCAGACAGAAGCTCTCTGTATCCAGCCCTGCTTATCAGAAGCTGATAGAGAGATACAACATCAAGCTCGCCCAGAAGAAGCATCTGATGGAGATCGTATGCTCGAAGATCGACAAGGCCGGAGCGGCTATTCCGGCAGAGATACGAAGCCAGAAGGAGTTTCTGGACAAGTAACGCGGAAGACCGGAATGAACTGTCCGGCGGAAAGGAGTGTCTATATGGGTGAGATAACATATGAAGGCGAAAACTATACAGAGCTTTTGACCGTGAAATATGCCGAGGATATCCTGAAGCTCTCAAAGTACATCAAGTATTTTGAAAACAAGAAGGGAAAAGACGTCGCGAACGAATATGAGGGGGAGCAGGGCAAGAGCAGCCTGAACTTCCCGGTCTACGACTCCACTCTCCTGGCTTTTACCAGGGCGGCGGGAGAAACGTCACTCATGGATCCGAACTACATCTATAAATACAGGCAGTACCATATAACCACAGAGAAGTCCGAAAAGGATGCGATAAAGGATGCGAAGCTTCGAGATGTGGACCTGCTGAGAGCTATACTCTCCAGATATGTTCTGGAGGGACGCTACAAGTCGGTCCGCTGGATAGAAGGGACGGAGAGAGGAGTCTTCCATGATATCCTGGTGAAGCTTCTGGATATGTATAATTTCGTAAAGGTGGAGAGATCCTCAAATCTAATCACAGGAGAATAAAAATGGTCAGAAGAGTGTATGTGGAAAAGAAGCCGGAGTATGCGGTAAAGGCAAGGGAGATATACGAAGAGATACAGAACTTCGTGGGTATACGTACCATGACGGGACTCCGTTATCTCATCAGGTATGACATAGAGAATATAAAGGATGAGATATATAAGAAAGCCTGCACCTCGGTGTTCTCCGAGCCGCCTGTAGATGAGCTCTACGAGGAGGACTTTCCTAAGGACAAAACGGATACGGTACTCTGCGTGGAGGCGCTCCCGGGACAGTTCGACCAGAGAGCCGATTCGGCGGAGCAGTGCGTCAGATTCCTGAACGACAAGTCGGAGTGCGTGATCAAGACAGCGGAGGTGTACTGCATCAGCGGCAAGATAAGCGCTTCCGACAGAAAGAAGATCGAGAGCTACGTGATAAACCCGGTGGACTCCAGGGAGGTGTCGCTGAAGAAGCCCGCGACCCTTATCACAAAATATGACGAGCCGGAGGATATAAAGTATTTCGACGGCTTTTGCGACATGAAGGAAGGAGAGCTCAACAAGCTGTACGGATCTCTGGGGCTCGCCATGACCTTCAAGGATTTTCTTCATATCCAGAAATACTTCAAGAAAGAGGAAAAGAGAGATCCTTCCGTCACCGAGATCAGGGTACTGGATACATACTGGTCCGATCACTGCAGACACACCACCTTCTCGACGGAGCTGAAGAACATAACCTTTGAAGAAGGCTATTACAGAAAGCCCATCGAGGATGCATTCAAAAAATACCTCAAGGTGAGGA
>DNLO01000236.1 GCA_003488445.1 Lachnospiraceae bacterium
ACGCCACGACAAAGAGAAGATATACAACGGAGATCACGGGGATAAGTGTGAACAGAGCGAACAGACCGTAGCTGACAGGACCTCCGTAGAAGCTGATACCTGCCAGGGACAGCGACCACAGGACGGCCAATATGATCCGGTTCCTCCTGATCTTAGACTTCGGATGCATCCTACCCCGTTGGGATCCTTGCCTTCAGGATCAGTCCGGAGAGCAGCCTGTCTGTCTCTTCTCCCTTTATCCTTGCCTCCGATGTGAGGTTCAGTCTGTGATGCAGCACATTGATCGCTGTAGCCTTCACATCATCCGGCTTCACATAGTCCCGTCCGTCCATATATGCCCTGCCCTGCGAGGCGCACACCAGACTTATTAAGGCTCTCGGACTTGCTCCCAGCACGAATGAAGACTCATGTCTGGTCAGATCTATGATATCTCTGGCATACTGCATTATCCCGTCGCTCACGTGAATGCTTCGCACTTCGCTCTTCATCCCTACGATATCGCCGGATCTCAGCACAGGCTCAGTCTCCTGCTCCGCCTTTCCCGTCAGATGGTTGCGGACCATGAGAAGCTCCGCGTCATTATCCGGATACCCTACACAAAGACGCATCATGAAGCGGTCCACCTGTGCCTCAGGAAGTGGATATGTTCCCATGAATTCCACGGGATTCTGTGTCGCGAGCACCATGAAGGGATCCGGCAGAGGATATACCTTTCCGTCCACCGTGACCTGCTTCTCAGCCATTGCTTCAAGCAGCGCGGCCTGCGTCTTCGGAGATGTACGGTTGATCTCATCAGCCAGTAGTATCTGGTGCATCACGGCACCCTCTCTGTAGGCAAACTCTCCGGTCTTCATATTGTAGACGGATATTCCCGTGACATCCCCCGGGAGAGTATCAGGTGTAAACTGTATCCTGCCGAAGTCGCAGTCCACTGCTCTCGCCAGTGACCTTGCCAGAGTGGTCTTTCCCACTCCCGGCACATCCTCCAAAAGCACGTGTCCTCCTGCCAGCAGACAGATCAGGACGTTCTCTACCACGTCCTCCTTGCCTACGAATACCTCTGATATACGCTCTTTCAGTTCTTTTATCATTTGTATCCCCTGTTATTATTTGTTTTCCGTGTGGTGATCTGTGATATTCTATCTGTTAATCATACAGCAGACGGTGCTGAAGAGCTCTCTGATATGCATCTCATCCACTTCCGGGAATCTCTCCCTGCAGATATATGTGTATTCGGCTACTTCTTTCCTTGCTTCCTCTGTATAGGGCAGATGTGACAGCTTGTACTTTTCGGCGATCTTCCTGCCGTAAACGCTGCAGAAATCATAGAAGTCCTGCAGATACTCGTCCACCTCTTTTATCTCGTCATCGGTGATGTCCGGGATCTCGCTCCTCATCTTCGACCGGTTCTTTTCGACTCCGGACGAGCTGAAGAGATCATATGAATTGAACAGTTTGTTCAGATTTTCCCTGATACGCTTGTCCATGTCAACGATTATACCATAGTTGCGTCTTGATTTCCCTGATGATTATATCTAAAATATATATGTATCAAATTCAATAATTGAGAGGGATTTCATTATGGCAATGAGACTTGTTACACGTTCTGATTTTGACGGTCTTGCCTGCGGTGCTCTGCTGCTGGCAGCCGGTGTTGTGGATCATTGGACCTTCGCTCATCCGAAGGATCTCCAGGACGGTCTGGTAGAGATCAACGAGAACGACTGTCTGGCGAACGTCCCCTACGTTCCCGGATGCGGTCTCTGGTTCGATCATCATTCAAGTGAGCATGAGAGGCTGGCCCTGGCCGGACAGTACAAGGGTGAGAGCAGGATCACTCCTTCCTGCGCCCGTATCATATACGAGTATTACGGTGGCAAGAAGACTTTCCCGAACTTCGATGACATGATGATCGCAGTGGACAAGGTAGATTCAGGCAATCTCACTATAGACGAGATCATGGATCCCAAGGGCTGGATACTTGTCGGCTTCCTCATGGATCCCAGGACGGGTCTGGGACGCTGGAGGCAGTTCACCGTATCCAACTACCAGCTGATGGAAAAGCTCATGGTGGCCTGCAAGGACAAGTCCACGGAGGAGATCCTCGAGATGCCCGACGTGAAGGAGCGCATCGAGGTATATATGGACCAGACGGCGAAGTTCAAGGAGATGGTCAGTGCTCATACACGTACCGAGGGTAATGTGATCATTTCCGATCTGAGGGGCGTGGATCCCATCTATACAGGAAACCGCTTCATGATCTACAGCATGTATCCCGAGCAGAATATTTCCGCATGGATAGTGAACGGACGCGGAGGCCATGGCTGCTCTGCCGCTGTAGGCTACAGCATCCTCAACAAGACCTGCAAGGTCAATGTGGGGAGCCTGATGCTCAAGTACAATGGCGGAGGCCATGAGAAGGTGGGCACCTGCCAGTTCACCGACGAGAACATGGAGACGGAGCTTCCCAAGATGCTGAAGGAGCTCTGCGATCTGGCAAACGCCTGATACAGGATATGATAAAAGCCCGGAGCCATATGGCTCCGGGCTTTTTTGTTGATCATATATTA
>DNLO01000088.1 GCA_003488445.1 Lachnospiraceae bacterium
GTGATAAGAGCCGTGGGAGATCCAAAGGAGAGGTTCACGGAGGATGCATTGAGGATACTCAGAGCATACCGGTTCGCTGCTCAGCTCGGATTTACCATAGATGAAGCGACCGCTGCGGCAGCGGCAAAACTGAAGGACAATCTTTGCAATATCTCGGCGGAGAGGATACAGACGGAATTCACCAAGCTCATATGCTCGCCTCATCCCGAGATACTCTGTGATATGTATCATGCCGGACTAACATCCGTGATACTGCCGGAGTTCGATCTTTGCATGCAGACCGAGCAGAAGAACAAGCATCATATCTACAATGTGGGAGAGCATACGATCAAAGCGATGATGGTCAATGCCAGATATTCCGATGTGGAGTTTGACCCGGACACTCTCAGGTATATCCGGTATGCGCTCCTCTTTCATGATTTCGGCAAGCCGGAGGCTATGACGGAGGATGAGAACGGAGCCAGACATTTCAAGGGGCATGCCGTGATCTCAGACCGTATAGCGAGAGATATCATGAAGAGGCTCAAGCTTGATAATGACACGATCTCAATGGTGGCGTCTCTCGTCAAGTGGCATGATTACCGGCCCGAAGCCACGAAAAAGAATATACGACGGGCGATGAACAGGACGGGAACGAAAGCATTCAGGCTTCTCTTCCCCATCCGGATAGCCGATACACTGGCACAGTCGATGTATCGCAGGGAGGAGAAGCTCTCCTATGAAAAGAGCGTTATGAGGCTGTATACTGAGATCGTGAATGAAGGAGACCCCGTCACTCTGAAGGATCTGGCTGTGACCGGCAGCGATCTGATAGAGCATGGATACAGGCCGGGCCCGGAGATAGGTGCGAAGCTGAAGGAGCTTCTGGAAACAGTATTGGACGATCCCAAATGCAACACAAGAGAATATCTTCTGTCAAAAATCTGATAATGATACATATGATCGCAGTCTCTGCGCTGCTGTCTGTCTCATGCGGCAGGGCGGCACAGGAGCCTGTGACTGTTCCTTCGGCGAATGCGGTCTCGGAAGACAGTGTAAAGGTGTCGGACCTGGAAGTAAATGATCTTGCCGTCTTCATGGGATACAAGCCGGAGACGGCAGATATCAGCCTGATGTCTGCAGACAACGGCAGGACCTATTCCGTGTCCGTAAACGATCTCAGCAGATTTGCTGACAGATACGGCAAGGTCACGGTACCGGAGCTCTTCGAGCCGGGTATGATAGTGGAAGCGGATATTTCCGTGCACTCCAAGAGCCTGAAATCTCTGCAGCAGTCACCGGATGCGTATGTGAAACGGGACGTGGAGGATTTTGACATCAACCTCAACCGCGGAGTCTTCCGGCTGAAGGACGGCACCAATCTGCACATCACCCCGAACACAGCGGTACTGAAGGACGGAAAGAGGGTCAAGGCAGAGGACATATCCGACAGTGATACTCTGATACTGGGAGGTGTGGACCACGAGCTGTACAGCATAGTGATCTCTTCCGGATACGGACATCTCAAGATAAAGGGTACGCAATATTTCAGCGGCGGCTGGGTACAGATAGCGGGAATGATCAAACCGGTAGGAGATGATCCCGGTATGATGCTGGATGTGGCCGAGGGAGAGTACGAGCTTGTAGTGACCTACAAGGGCAGAGGAGGCACGAAACCCGTAGCCATCAACCGTGGAAGGGAGACCGTGATAGATGTGTCGGATCTGAAGGAGGATCTGGTGAAGACAGGAGAGCTGGTCTTTACCATAAGACCGGCTGATGCACTGGCAAAGGTTAAGATAGACGGCGAAGAGGTAGACTACTACAGTCCGGTTACTCTGGAGTACGGAGTATATATGATGGAGGTCAGTGCAGAGGGATATAATACCGTAAAGGAACGTATATCCGTGGGTTCCGATGTGTCTAACGTGGATATAGAACTGCAGGAAAAACAGAGCAAAAATAGCGAAGAAAAGCAGGACAGCGGATCCGGTACGACGAGCTCTTCTACAACAACCGGCGCGGGAACGTCCGGTACCGGCTCCACCGGCACCACCAGCAGCAGTACGACTTCGACATCCTCTTCTGCCGTGAGCAGGAACAGCGCAGATGGATCCGTACTGTACGGAAACCACATATACATAGATGCTCCCGAGAAAGCAGAGGTGTACTTCGACGGTATCTATAAAGGCATAGTACCCTGCTCTTTCACCAAGGAGTCAGGAACGCATGTGATCACACTGAGGAGAGACGGGTATGAGACACGGACCTTTACCGTGACACTGGATACCACTACCCAGAACGAGACATATTCTTTCTCCGAGCTGCAGGCGAAGTGATAATAATAATGTATCTAAAAAGATACAACACATGTTATTGACATTATGGGATGTTATCGGTATAGTTAATATCAGAATAAGAGCAAAGCAGTCGTGAGGCTGTGACGCAAAGCTAGAGGGTCTTCCCCCCGGGAGAAGATAGCCAGTTGCCTGAGAGATCAGTAGGTATCGGATTATCAGCCTTTAGCGGAGTGTCTCCCCTAAAGGTTTTTTTATACAACTGCTTAAGTGTTCTCCAACTAAGACTAAAAATAAACCAACCGAAGAGCGGACCCCCTGACCAGGGGCTCCGCTTTTCGGTTTATTGAACAGATCGTATCTTTCCGAATATCTCTTCTCTTATCCTTCGGTTTTTATCGACGGCTGCAGACTGGGAGCTGTCCTTAGCGTAGAAATAGAATTTGATCTTGGGCTCGGTACCCGAGGGCCTTACCGCGAACCAGGAGCCATCCTCCAGGAAAAAGCGAAGGACGTTGGATGCCGGGATATCTTCATATCCGTCCCGGTAGTCTATAGTCTTTTCGACCTTAAGCCCGGCGACCTCTCCGGGCAGATCGGCTCTGAGAGAGGCCATCATGCGTCCTATCCTTTCGGCACCTTCTATGCCGTCGAGCACTATATTGGGTTCATCCTCTGCGAAATAGCCGTATCTGTCATATATATCGTCCAGCACCTGCAGCAGGGTTTTGCCCTGTTTTCTGTAATATGCGGCTGCTTCTGCCACCAGCATGCCGGCGGATATGCCGTCTTTGTCACGGATATTCACCGATGCGGCATAGCCGACTGACTCTTCATAGCCGAAGAGATATTGCAGATCATTCTCTTCCAGAAAAGGTATGCGGCCGCAGATATTCTTGAAGCCGGTCAGGGATTCATACATTTTCACGCCGTAGCTTTCGGCTATGATGGTGCTCAGAGTACTCGTCACGATGGACTTTACCATGGCCCCGTTATCCGGCAGGGAATCTGCGGATCTTCTCCCCTCCAGTATGTAGTTGACGAGGATATAGCCGGTCTGATTGCCGTTAAGAGGCAGATAGCTTCCGTCCGGTCTTTTGATCTCGATGGCGAATCTGTCGGAATCGGGATCGGTAGCCATCAGAAGCTCGGCGCCCACTTTGCTGCCCAGCTTCTCTGCGAGAGCGAAAGCCTTGTTATCCTCAGGGTTCGGATAGCCTACCGTAGTAAAGTCCGGATCCGGCATGGACTGCTCCTCCACCTCGTACCATGCCGTATAACCGATGTCGGAGAGCATGGTCGTAAAAGGAATGTGACCTGCGCCGTTGAGGGGTGTATAGACGATCGGTATGGTCAGATCCAGCTCATCTCCTCTATGTATGGAAAGAGACTCTATCTCATCGAGATAAGCCCTGTCCCAGCTTGCCGGAAGGACCTCGATCCTTCCTTCCGATACGGCGGCTTCGTAATCGGTACACTTCACACCCGTAAACATATCCACAGCCTGTATCCGCTCCGTCATCTTGTCTGCTATCTCACTGCCCACCTGACATCCGTCGGACCAGTAGGCCTTGTAGCCGTTGTACT
>DNLO01000131.1:0-1925 GCA_003488445.1 Lachnospiraceae bacterium
GTGGTCTTGCCGCAGCCTGACGGTCCCAGCAGCGTCACAAACTCATTCTCGTGTATGGTGAGGCTCAGATCATCCAGTATCAGCTCCCCGTCATACGATTTTGATACATTTTCCAGTCTTATCAGCTCTTTCTTCATATTTTCTCTCTTTCCCCACTCAGCGGAACTTAAAGTGACAGAAGTTCTTATTAAAGCTTGTGGCGATCATATGCTTTTTCTCCCGGTTCACAGACAGGAAGCGTTCCACAAAATAGGCTCTGAAATTGATGATATCACCGTCAACCTCGGTCACATCAAAGATCTCCCCGCTGTCCCAGACAGACATATCCACTCCATCGCTGCTGATACGTACGCAGCACTCCGCAAAGACCTGCCTGGCCTTCTTAACGATGCTTAAGTCACTGTTCCTGTCCCTGATAAGAAGCAGGAGCTCCTCCATGGTAAGCTCCACCCTGTTCTGAGAGCTCTTGCTTACATTGTTTTCCTCCAGAAAGACATGGGTGTCATAGACAAGGGACATGATATTCTCCTGATCAAGCAGGATCGTCCGGTTCAGGAGTACGTCCCCTGAGGGTGTCATCAGGATCGGGAACTGCTCTCTGCCATAGCGGAGAAAGATAAAAGCGAAGAGGATCGCCACTGTCAGATAGGGAGCCAGGGAAAACCCCAGCATCATCCCCCGTATCCCATACTGTATGCCAAGAGGGATCGCCAGGATCAGGATACAGACCAGTCCGCGTAAGACATTTTCCATAACAGCTAACAGGGTCTTACCTGTATTGAGATAATAGGAATTAAAGTTGGCAGACACAGCCAGTGCCGGACCTGCAAAGGCATATATCCTCATAGCGAAGGTGCATTCCTCAAGCAAGACCGGGTCCTTGATGTCAAAGGCGAGAGGGATATACGAGCCCCCGAGGAACAGGAAAAGGAAGAATGCCCCCGAAAGCATCAGATTGGTAAAAAGAGAGGATTTCAGCAGATTTCTGACGGCATCAATATTATGATCTCCCGTGTAAATGGGCATGATCGGCCGCATGGCCTCCCCTGTCGCCTCAAAGACCGCCGTGATCTCAAATACACTGTAGATGATGGTCAGAACAGGCAGATAAAATTCGCCGAAGCGCAGGAGCACAAACTTTGTGATAACAAGGGACATGATCGGCAAAAGGAAAAACATGGCGGAATCATTAACACCGAACAGGCACATTTTTTTCACATCCCCCATATCGAATCCGAACCGGATACGAAGAGAATTCCGTTTGCTCAGGAAATGCAGCAGCGTGATCCCCAGTCCCACCAGCGTACTGATCAATGTCCCCAGTCCGATGCCGAGTACCCCCATCGCACGTCCGAGTATGACAGAGAGGACAAGATTCAACAGGGTTTCCGCGATGATCCCTGCCGTTCCGGTGACCTCTCCCCCATCTGTGAGGACCATCTGGTTGATCAGCCGATAAGCAGGCGCAAGAGCCATCTGCGGGTATACAAAAATAAGATAACCATTGACGATCTCCCGGATCGTATCGCTGACACCCATATAGGTAAGGTAAGGCTGCACAAGGCATATGAGTGCCAGTGCAGTGACAAGACCCATGCATACGGAGCAGACAAATCCCGTACCGAAGGTCGCATCAGCCTTTTCCTCCTCATATTTTCCCTTATATCCTGCGTAGACTATGGAGGTGCCTACCGCAAAGAGTCCCTCCGTAAACATGGTAAAAACTACGACAGGATTTAGCATGTTCATGGCCGAGAGTCCGACGGTTCCGATGATATGACCCGTGATCACGGTATCCAGCAGTGCCGACAGTATCCCCACGACCATCTCCACGGCCGATGCAGCAAAAATAGAATAAAATTTACGACGTCCCAAAGATTGTTTCCAGTTCATGATTCCTTTTCCTTTTATCCGATAAGCTTGTT
>DNLO01000131.1:1984-3941 GCA_003488445.1 Lachnospiraceae bacterium
ATCCTGCTCTGCAGGTCAGTCACCGCATCTTATCCTGACACTTCCCGGACAATGTCCCTTGTATGCATGTCTCCGCTTGTGTCCTTCAGAAGCAGACTGCACACAGACTCAAAGAGCATGGCAAACCGGTCCATGCTTTCCCTCCTGTAGAGTCCCGCATCATAAAGGATCTGCAGTCTGGAGCCCTTTTCGTCTTCGTAGACCTGAAGCTCTATGGGTTCTATCGCAGTCTCATCCTGCGTCCCGGGGGTGTCGATACCGATGAGCTCCTTATAATCAGGGATTTCCAAAAGGTCACCCTGATATAAAAAGTCAAGCATCTCTCCTCTCTTTATATCAATGAAAGGAGTTATGCTGCCGTGCATGATGGCCTCCCTTATCTGCCGGTTGATGGATGAAGCCGCATCATCTACGGTATCTGCCTTGTCCAGTGAGAGGGCGACAGGAAAGTCCCGAAGCAGCAATCCCACGGTCCTGATCGCCTTTATCTCCGACCTGCCGTTAAAGGTCCATACAAACACGACATTTTCAACATTATTATAGGCCATGAGGCTTAAGGAGGTCACAAGGATATAAAATGCATTCACGGAAAGCTTCATCCGCTTCGCCGCCTGAAGGATCTCCTCTTTCCGAAAAGCGAAGGGGTATATCTCTTCCTCCCCGCGATGTCCCTCTTCCATCTGATCAAAGACCGGCATCTGGTCATACCGGTCTCCGTCATACTTATCCCCGTAACCAAGCTCAAAATATTTCCTGTCCTCTTCCCTCTGTGCCTTACCGTATACTGTGCTCCTGCCAATGATCTCTGTCCAGGCATCCCCTGGTATCTCCCTGCCTCTGTAAGCTTCCATTATATCCTCCGCAACGATGCGAAGTGAATGCCCGTCGCAGATGATATGATGAAAATCCAGAAAAAGAGCGACCCTCTTATCCGTCCTGTAAAGCCTCCTTCGAAACAGAGGCGTACCATCGAGGAAGAAAGGCCGGATCAGCTTTTCCTCCTTAAGTTCCTCCTCCGAGATCGGCGTCACGGTGAGCCCGGTATTATTCTCCAATACGATCTGCTGTATCCAGTTTTCCCCCTCTTTGCGGATCACCGTAAGCAGTGCCGGATGGGAAAAGAAGACACTCCGTACAGCCTCCGCCAGCTTATGCTCATCCGTATCCGGCGAAAAGCTCAGCATCAGCGGCTGGTTAAAGATACTTCTGCCGGGACGCTCCATCTCCCGGTCCACATAAAACTGCAATTGCAGGTCGAAAAGCGATAATTCCTTCCCGGCAGAGGCCGAACCTTCTGCCCTGTGAATGCTCTTAAGGGCACGGTCTATCCTCCGCACGGTGCGCTCCCTGTATATGATGGTAACGGTAAGATCGCTCTCATCCACCAAGGTGATCACCCTGACAGCCGCAAGGGAATCCCCTCCCAGTAAAAAGAAATCATCATCGATCCCGAGTCTTTCCCTGTCTATCTTAAGCGCATCCGCAAAGGCCGCGCAGAGCCTCCTCTGAAGCTCGTTTTCAGGCGGGGCATAGGGGGCAAACAGTGCACTTTCATCCGGACGCGGAAGCACCTTTTTATCCACCTTACCGTTCTCGTTCAATGGGATCTCCTCAAGGGAGATATAGCAGGACGGGATCATATACAGAGGCAGGTAATCTTTAAGCTTCTCCGCCATTTCCGCCGCATTCAGCTCCCTCCCGCAATTATGGTAGGCGCACAGATACTGGCTTCCGCCTCGTTCCCATGCCTTTACCGCAGCAAAGTCAGTGCCCAGCACCTTTTTTATGGCAGACTCCACCTCCGAGGGCTCTATGCGGTTTCCGTTTATCTTTACCATGTCATCCATGCGTCCAAGGATGGTATAGTTGCCGGCAGGATCAAGGCTTGTGCAGTCCCCCGTCTTGAAGTACGGCTTACCGTCTATGGTGATGAGCTCTGCCCTTTCCCTGTCATGAA
>DNLO01000210.1 GCA_003488445.1 Lachnospiraceae bacterium
TCTTGGCCTGTGCTATGACCGCCTTGTCCGCTTCGGAGCGCATCTTGGGCTGCAGCCTGCGTTTTTTCTTCTTCCGCTCACAGGCCTGCACCATCATGGAGAGTGTATCCACCAGGTCCTGCCCCTTGATCGGCATCTCCACACAGACTACATTATCACCGGCTGCATCCTGCAGATTTGCCCTTCCCGCCACCAGCATCATCTCGAACTCCGGAGGCAGGTTTTCTCTCAGCTCATTATACATCATGTCCGGAAATTTGTAACCGCAGACCACTATGCCCTCGCCCAGATCATCGAGAGCTGCCATGGCCTGTGCACCCGTTGTGCATACTGCCGTTACGGAGAATCCGGACCTGATGAGCAGGCTCTTGATCGCCCGCCCGTTATCCGGGTTTGGAAAGACCACAAGAATACCGATCATGCTCAGATCTTATACAGATATTCGTCCACTTCCCACTGTGATACATGAGCAAGATAATCGTAAAACTCCGCTCTTTTCGCAGATATGAATTTTTCGGTGATATGGTCACCGAGGACCGATGTCACGAGGCTGTCCTTCTCGAGAGCATTGATGGCCTCCAGGAGAGATCCCGGCAGGCTCCTTATGCCTGCTGCTTCCCGCTGCTCTTTGGTCATCTCGTATATATTGCCCTCTATGGGATCCTGCGGCTTCGTCTTCTTCCTGATGCCGTCGAGCCCGGCCGCAAGACATACAGCCAGAGCCAGGTAAGGATTTGACGAAGAATCAGGACTTCTCAGGTCTATCCTCGTATGCTCCTTCATGTTCGAGGGCACACGTATCAGCGCCGTCCTGTTGGTAAAGCTCCATGCGGTATATACCGGAGCCTTCTCTGTCAGGGGATTCAGCCTCTTGTATGAGTTTACGGTAGGATTGGTGACAGCCGTCAGTGCATCCACGTGCTCCATCAGTCCGCCGATGAAATATCTGGCTTCCTCCGACAGACCATCCGCCGAGCCCTCCGAGTAGAAGACATTCTTTCCGTCCTTCTCCAGCGAGAAGTTGAGATGCATCCCCGACCCGTTCAGGTCATTCCTGGGCTTGGGCATGAAGGTTGCATGCAGTCCGTGGCGCCTGGCTATGGTCTTTACTGCCATCCTGAAGGTCTGTATATTATCTGCGGTCTTGATCCCTTCATCGAACATGAAGTCTATCTCATGCTGGGCGGGAGACTTCTCGTGCTCTGAGGATACCACCTCGAACCCCATGTCCTCCAGCATGAGCACCATATCTCTCCTTGCGTTTTCACCCGTATCCAGAGGAGCCAGATCGAAATACCCTGCCTTCTCGTATGTCTCCGTGGTGGGATTTCCGTTCTCATCGGTATTGAAAAGATAAAACTCGCACTCGGGTCCTACCTGGAAGGTATATCCCATTGACTTCGCCTCATCCAGGACCTTCTGCAGCACATATCTCGGATCTCCGGGAGACCTCTCTCCGTCAGGTCTGTAGATATCACAGATAAACCTGGCCACCTTGCCGGTCTGGGGTCTCCAGGGGAAGGTCACGAAGGTCGAAAGGTCGGGATACAGATACATATCCGACTCTTCTATCCTCGCAAAGCCCTCTATCAGAGATCCGTCAAACAGACATCTGTTCTCCATCGCTTTGATCAGCTGCCCCTTGGTCACGGCCATGTTCTTCATAGTACCGAACATATCCGTGAACTGCAGCCTTATGAACTCTACGTCCTCTTCTTCCACGTACTTCAGGATCTCTTCTTTGGTGTACTGCATCTTACTGTCTCCCTTCAGTCTCACTCCCTGTTTCCTCAGTTTCTTCAGTTTCTTCATCCCCCGGTCTTCTGTTTACGGTGTCCTTATACGTTTCGACCGGAAGATCATAATTGACCGCCTGCTCCTTCAAAAGCCCGATCAGTTCGTCCACGTTATCCGATGTGACATATGTGCCGAATCCCTGCGCCAGCAGTCTGTCATCATGCTTGTCATAATATATGTTATCTATGATCATATCACCCACAGCCGGGCAGTAATGCGATGTTTCGTAATAATAGGAATAGTCCAGAGTGACATCGTTAAAGCCTGAGAAATTCCAGTACGGTGTGATCTCGGCCAGCTCCTTCAGGAAGACCAGATACCCGTTGTCTATACCCTTGGCATAGGTCATGGCATGCAGGGGATTCGTGAACACCCTGAGATTGATCCCGTATTCGTCACACAGCTCCTTGATCTGTCTGATATCCTCCAAGCTCTGCTCACGCGGGTAATAATAATCGGACCACCAGGGCTTCGCATCCTCATAGTCGAACTGAGGCGGTATATCGAGATTTTCGGTACCCGTATCCAGAAGCCTCATGTTGTAGTCCGGATCCGCCCCCTTCTTCTTGCTCTTCTTCATTGCCTCCAGCGACTGAGACAGAGTGATGAGATCGAAATACCTCAGGTAGAATACTGCCTTGTCCGAGAGCGTCCCGTCCCAGGGATAGGGCAGCCGGTACAGCTGGCCCACATGCAGCGCCGGATCCACGAAATACGTGATATCGTCCACTCCGATTATCACGTTTTTGGGGATGATCCCTCTTTCCGTCATCACCTTCAGGTTATCCAGATGCTCTGCCGGAGTCCCCTCCGAATACATCATGTCGTAGTATTTGCCGTCATTCATCTTCGTTACGTCAATGAAGCCCACCCTGGAAGATCCGAACAGGAAGGAATCGTACTTATCCGGATGGTTCAGCACATTGTGCATCTTCATATAGTTTTTGTTGGGCTCCAGACCGTTGTTTCTCGGGTGGTTGATATGAAAGATATTAAAAGGGTCCACAAACACAGAGAAGGGCACAAAGATAACACCCAGTATCAAAGCAAAGCATATGCATTTGATCACGAATTTCTTCAAGCTACGTACTCCTCCGTGCCGCTAAAACTGAAAATAGATAAATTCCTGATGTACTCCCCCGTTCAGGGTTATCACTATCACAAAAACCGTAAGCCCCGTGTAGATGAGCCATCTCCCCCACATCGGCAGCTTTCCGAAAAGCCCGTAAATATCCCTCTTCAGCCCTGCGAAGTCCACTGCCATCAATATCACGATCAATACGATCAGATAGGTCAGCTTCAGCCCGTCCAGATGCATGTTGTTCAGCATCATTATATAGGATCCCGCTATATGTCCCAGTCCCCTGTGCATATGTGATGCTATGTACAGCGCATCCGCCGTGTTATTGGCCCTGAAGAAGCTCCACGCGAAAGACACCATCGCGAAGGTCAGTATCCCGTGTCCTATGTTCCAGGGCACGCTCCGTTTTATATCCCTCTCCTTCATGCCACGGTACTCCTTCTTTGAGAAGTGCCTGTGACAGAAATCCTCCGCCACCTGATATACTCCGTGCAGGCCGCCCCAGATCACAAAAGACCAGTCTGCCCCGTGCCACAGACCGGACAGCAGCATGGTTAACATAATATTTAGATTATGTCTACCATTGCTCACCCTGCTCCCTCCGAGAGGTATATATACATAGTCCCTGAACCAGGTAGACAGGGAGATATGCCATCTGCTCCAGAATTCCTTCACGCTCCTTGAATAATAAGGACTTTTGAAATTGTCCTTCAGCCTTATCCCCAGAAGCTTCGCCGTCCCGATCGCTATATCGGAATAGCCGGAAAAGTCACAATAGATCTGGAAGGTATATAGGATCGTGGAGACGATAAGGGTCATCCCGAAATAAAATCTCACGTTATCGAATATCGGGTCCACATACAGGGTAAGTGTGTCGGCGATTATGAGCTTCTTGAAGAACCCCCACAGCATCTGCCTCAGTCCGGCTGCAGCCAGGTCATAATCAAAATCAGCCGGCTCATCTATCTGCGGCATGATATCCCCTGCTCTGTTTATGGGACCTGAGAGCACCGAAGGGAAGAAAGAAACAAAAGCCAGATACCGGAAATAGCTGCTCTGTGCGGGTATCCTGCCCTTATAAACATCCGCCACATATCCTATGGCTGCAAAGCTGTAGAATGAGATCCCCAGAGGCAGCGCCAGTCTCAGGGCGGCCGGGCTGAAGCTTAAGGAAAAAAGCCCACATATCGAGGACACTGTCCCTATGGCGAAATCCGCGTATTTGAAGAAGCCCAGCATCCCCAGAACGACGATCACCGAGGATACCAGATATGCCTTTTTACGATCCGGGGAGAGCTCGATACGCCTCGCACACCACCATGTCACGAGCGCGATAGCCAGCATCAGGAGGATGAACAAAGCACCTCCGTACATATAGAAAATGATGTTCGCTGCAAGCAGGACTATCCATCGCGTTTTCTTGGGTATCGCCCAGTACAGGATGAAAAGCACCGGCAGAAAGAACGCGAATGTTATCGATGTGAAAACCATCTGACGATCTTATACTCCGTATTTCCTATTGACATTGTATAGATTGAACCCTATAATGTCTCTATAATAATACCATAAAGGAGCTCCACATGAAAATCTCGACCAAAGGCACTTATGCCATACAGGTGATGCTCGATCTCGCCATACACAATACCGGTGAAAACATAAACGTCAAAAAGATAGCCGAGAGACAGGATATTTCAGAGAAATACCTGGAACAGATCATATCGATCCTGAATAAGGCCGGATATGTGCGTTCCATCCGCGGTGCACAGGGCGGATACCGTCTTGCCAAGGACCCGAAAGATTACACTGTCGGGGATATCCTCCGCACTACAGAGGGCTCTCTCGAGCCTGTATCCGAAAGCGAATCTCCGCTTGCGGTATGGCGCCGTCTGTCCGATGCCATCAACAATGTCCTGGACAGCGTCACTCTCCAGGATCTCGTCGACGAGGAGAATGCCCGTCTCGGCGGAGATTACGTCATATAGATCTCATACTGCCGCATCTTCGGGATGCGGATGTGTATCGTCTGCCAGCATGTACTTTGCGGCACCCGCAGCCGCTCCCGCAAATATCGCAAGATCGGATATATTGCCGTACATCTTCCTTCCCATGGGGATATAGTCTACGACATACCCTCTTATCAGTCTGTCTGCAGTGTTGGACAGAGCCCCTCCGAGTATCAGGCTCATGGGGCATCTCAGTTCCTCTGAAGAAAGCGCCGTAGCGGCACACATCAGTCCTGTCAGTGCGGCACTCACAAGTGCCACCTCCTTCGGGTGTCTGTCGTATCTGTTATAGGCAAAGCCGTAGTTCTTTACGGGGGGTTCCTTGATAAACCCTTTCACGGCGGTATCGGCCAGAGCTACGAAGCCGGCCAGAATAAAAGCATCTCTTACCCTCATCAGTTGATCAGATATGTCCGGGCATTATCTATGCCGGGGACCACGAACTCTCTCATCCTTATGTCCGGGCTGCCCTTTCCGTCCACGAAGTCTTTTGTGATGATGACCTCACCGATATTCTCGTCCTTGGGCACCTCGTACATGATATCGAGCATGTATTCCTCGATCACGGCCCTCAGTCCTCTGGCTCCGGTTTCCTTTTCCAGCGCCTTCTTTGCTATCTCCCTCAGCGCATCATCCTCGAATGTGAGCTTCACCTCATCCATAGCCAGCAGCGCTGTGTACTGACGTATGATGGCATTCTTCGGCTCTTTGAGTATCTTGACGAGAGCATCCTCTGTGAGTCCTTCGAGCGTGCATATGATCGGCATACGTCCCACAAACTCCGGGATCATGCCGAATTTCTTGATATCCTCTACCGTCACCTTGGAGAGTATGCTCTTCTCCTTATCCCACTTGTCCTTGAGCTCGGCATCGAAGCCTATGGAAGTCTCTTTCCTGAGCCTCTGCTTGATGACGTCATCCAGATCCGGGAAGGCACCTCCGCATATGAAGAGGATGTTCTTCGTATTGACCTTCGCCATGGGCACCATGGCATTCTTGCTGCCTGCACCCACCGGCACCTCCACCTCGCTGCCCTCAAGCAGCTTGAGCATTCCCTGCTGGACACTCTCACCGGATACATCCCTGGTGGTGGCGTTCTTTTTCCTTGCAAGCTTGTCTATCTCATCGACGAATATGATGCCGCACTCGGCCTTCTCCACATCATTGTCGGCCGCTGCCAGAAGCTTCGATACCACGGACTCTATATCATCTCCGATGTATCCTGCCTCCGTAAGGGATGTGGCATCCGCGATGGCCAGAGGCACATTGAGAAGCCTTGCCAGCGTCTGCACCAGATATGTCTTGCCGCACCCTGTCGGCCCTATCATCAGTATGTTTGACTTGCCTATCTCAGTATCGTTGGTATCCGTAAGATCCGCATGGACGCGTTTGTAATGATTATATACGGCCACGGAGATGACCTTCTTCGCCGCATCCTGACCGATCACATATTCATCCAGCATCTCCTTGAGCTTATGAGGCTTCGGTATGTTCTCCAGATCGAACTGCTTCCTAAGCGCCTCCGGATCGGACTTCACCTGCTTCTGCCTTGGCCCCAGACCCATATCTCCCCAGTTCAGGAACTGTATCCCGGGTATTCCGAAGATCCCCCCGTGGGGATTGCCGTCCTTTGATCCGTCCTTCCCGGAGCTCTCGCCCTCTTCATTCCCTTCAGGCTTCTCTTCCTGTTTCTTCTCTTCACCTGTACGCTCATCCAGATCCGAACCGTCGGGCATCCCTCCGGTCACCTTTTCCACAGGCTTCACCTCTTCCTTGGTGACGGTGAACTGCATGCCGGGTATACTTCCGCCCAGCACGTCGCCCAC
>DNLO01000162.1 GCA_003488445.1 Lachnospiraceae bacterium
AACCGTATATATACCGCAACGGATATCCCGTATATCGCAGCCATGAAAGCCCTCTCGGAGCGTTTTGCCATGAACCTGCCGGAGCACAGTACCCGTACTGTCGCCACGAAACAGAGTATCGCAAGAAGCGATGCCGAGATGAAGAGTATCCAGCCGAATGCCGTCATCATCCCCGCTCCCAGTCCGCCGTGACCTGCTTCCTCCATCGCGATGGCAAAGTCCTGGTCTCCGAAGAGTGAAGTCTTGATCATCCCCAGGAATATATTGAACTCATTATACGGATCTCCGTATTTTTCCAGACAGACGAAGGGCTTGGCGGTACGTATATCAAAGATCCGCTGCCACAGCGGAGCACTCACCGGCTCTCCCACCTCCGGAGTGAACCCGACAGGCACGCCGAAGCGTATCATATTGCGAAGCGGAGACCACAGCCCCAGCGGCGCACATATCACGGAAAAAACGACAAATTTCTTCATATGATCCACGAAACCGTCAGTACCTGCATGTATCCATTTCACCACAAAGATCAGTGCGACTGCGGGAGCCACAAGCGCCGCAGAAAGCTTCGCCATCATACCCAGCCCGATGGTGAGCGCAAGAGCTATGGTATACGACCATCTCGGGTCCACATTCCACTTCAGCGCATAGTAGATCGTCATCACGCTGAACATGACGGCAAGCATATCGTTGTTTATCGAGCCTGCCATAAGTATGAATCCGGGATGAACAGCGCTTATCGCGAACGCTGTGACCATGGCCGTCTTCTCCAGCCTGAAATGTCTGAATATCAGATAAGAAAAGTACAGAGTGATAAAGCTGTAGATCAGTGTGAGGATCTGCACATTCTCGCAGGCCGCTTCATAGGCGAAGCCAAGAACCTCCTGCAGACGTATCCACAGTGCCGAGAGCATGTGATGAAGAGGCGGCTGGAAGAATCCCCACTTCTCTCTGGGATCAAAGTCGATCAGCAGATGCCCCTGGTGGAAGTACTCGATGAAGGCCGCCTGCCCGTCACCCGCTCCGAATCCTATGACATCGTGCTGCCGCATCCATGAGGGGGTGTAATACACGTAAAAAGAGCGCAGGACCACGGCCAGCAGCGATACCGCTGCCATTATGATACTTATGAGGTTAAGCCTGCTGCTCTTTTTTTTCATGGATCACATCTTTTCCGGAGCCTCAAATCCGAGGATATCTATGCAGCTTTCCAGTATCCCCTTTGTCAGCGTGAGCAGTGCGATCCAGCTCTCCTGCTTCTGCCTGTCTTCTTCGGTTATGATCTTTGTCTCGTGATAGAATTTGTTGAAATCATTCGCCACCTGATAGATATAGGCACATATCCTGTGAGGTGCGAGATCCCTCCATGCCCCCTCTATCATGGGTGCAAATCCGGTAAGGCTCATCATCATGGCCTTTTCGGCGGCGTTGGCAGGTGTCAGGATCCTGAGCCCTTCCTGACGTCCTCCCGACTCCTTGTACTTTCTCAGGATGGACTTGATCCTCACTATGGTGTAGAGCACATAAGGTCCTGTATTTCCTTCAAATGACGTGAACTTGTCTATGTCAAAGATATAATCCTTTCTTGCCTCGTTGGAGAGATCTCCGTACTTTATAGCGGCCAGGCCGATCTTCGCTGCGGTGTCGGTGAGCTCTTCTTCAGTCATTTCAGCCCCGTTTTCCTTCATGCGCTCGTAGCACCTCTGATACACATCATCTATCAGCTCCTGCAGCTTCATCACTCCGCCGGATCTGGTCTTGAAGGGCTTGCCGTCCTTGCCGTTCATCGTACCGAAGCCCAGGAATTCCAGTCTGGTCTCCTCCGGGACTATGCCGCATTTTTTCGCTGCCCTGAACACCTGCAGGAAGTGCATATCCTGTCTTTTGTCCACCACATATATGACCGAGTCGGGCTTATAGTCCTCCTCCCTCTGTACCAGAGTGGCAAGGTCAGTCGTGGTGTAAAGTGCCGCGCCGTCAGACTTGAGTATCATGCAGGGCGGTATCTCCTTGGCGTCGCTCTCTTCGCTCACATCCACCACGAGTGCACCCTGAGAGCTGTAGGCATATCCTTCCTTCTTCATGCGCTCTACCATGGGAGCGATGTAAGGATCCGCATCCGACTCACCCTTCCAGATCTCGAAAGACACATTCAGCTTGTCATAGTTTGCTTTCAGATCAGCGACAGAGATGTCCATTATGTGGCGCCATATCCTGAGATACTCCTCATCACCGTGCTGGAGTTTGTATGTGATGTCCATGGCCTTCTCTTTGTAGGCCTCATCCTCCTTGGATCTGGCGGATGCCGCGGGGTATATCTCGGAGAGCTCCTCCAGAGTCGGCATCCTGTCCATGCCCCTCTCCTGCATCTCTGCGATTATAAGGCCTATCTGCAGCCCCCAGTCTCCCATATGTATGTCACCGAGAGTTTTATTCCCCGTATACTTCGACAGCCTCTTGACGGCCTCTCCGATGATGGCCGCTCTCAAGTGCCCTATATGCAGCGGCTTGGCCACATTGGGTCCGCCGTAGTCCACCACCACGCTCTCGCTCTTTCCGGGCTCCAGGCCGTATTTTTCGGCCTCTGCCTGCTCCGCAATATAGGAGGCAAGATATCCGTCGCTGATGTTCAGGTTGATAAAGCCCGGCTTCACGCATTCGGTCTTGCTGAAGTACTCTGATCCCGTAAGCTTCGATGCCACTTCTTCCGCGATGACAAAGGGTGCCTTGTGTGCCTCCTTTGCAAGAGCCATAGCTCCGTTGCACTGATATTCGCAAAGATCCGGGCGGTTGGACACCGTCACGCTTACCTTCGCATCATCATATCCGCACTCGCGGAATGCTCTCTTCAGCTCATCACTCAGTATATCCAGCAAATGTCTCATTTCTGTATCCTCTCTTCTTTCTGCCTTTTATCTTCCGCTTCTTTTCTGCTGTATCTGCATCCGCAGTAATCCTGCCTGTACAGTCCGTACTCCCGGGACAGTTCTATGGATCTTTTGTATCCGTTCCGTTTCTTGAAGTCCGACGGGAGATGCTTCAGTCCACACTCCCCAGCCAGCCTCTCTCCTATCTCATTTATCCATCCCGCATTCTTGTACGGGGATATGGAAAGAGTCGTTGTGAAATACTCGAATCCATGCCCGGACGCATAATCTGCGGCTTTCCTCATACGAAGCTCATAGCACTTCCTGCACCGCGCCCCGCCTTCGGGTACATCCTCGAGCCCCGACGCCACCTCCTCAAAGCTTTCGGGGTCATACTCACATATTATAACATCTGCGGGAAAATTTGCCTCCCTCACGAGCCTCTGAAGCTCCTTACTCCTGTGAATGTATTCCTCAGTGCTGTCCATGTTCGGATTGTAGAAGAAGAGCGTGATGTCGAAATATGACGCAAGATACTCCAGCACGTATGACGAGCACGGCGCACAGCAGGCATGCAAAAGCAGAGAGGGTCTTATGCCCCTCTCTGTGTCCGACGCTATGATCGCATCCAGCTCTTTCTGATAATCCCTCTTATCCGAAGTACTTCACTCCCGATTCAAAGACCTTCATGTCCTGTTCACCTGTGATATTGGAAGCGACATGATCGCCCTTTCTCTCTATGTGGCACATCTTGCCGAAGACCCTTCCGTCTGCGGAAAGGATTCCCTCGATCGCCTCGTAGGATCCGTTCACATTCCAGTATTCGTCCATGGTGATATTACCGTCCGCGTCACAATATTTCGTGGCGATCTGTCCGTTCAGTGCGAGTCTCTCCAGCCACTCCTTCGGTGCCACGAATCTTCCCTCTCCGTGAGAAGCGGGGTTCACGTACACTCCGCCGAGCTCCGCCCCCGTAAGCCAGGGCGACTTGTTGCTCACCACCTTGGTGTATACCATCTTGGAGACATGCCTGTTGATGATGTTGTAGGTGAGAGTCGGTGCATCCGGCTCCTGAGCATCGGTTATCTTTCCTTGGGGTACAAGTCCCAGCTTTATCACAGACTGGAACCCGTTGCAGATGCCCAGTACGAGTCCGTCCCTCTTATCCATGAGCTCCTGCATCGCCTCTCTTATCGCCGCGTTCCTGAAGGTGGTGGCAAAGAACTTCGCCGACCCGTCAGGCTCATCTCCTGCCGAGAAGCCTCCGGGGAACATCACTATCTGAGCATCCTTTATATGCTTTACAAACTCCTCCACAGAGCTTTGTATCATGCCTGAAGAGAGGTTCCTGAACACTCCGGTCTCCACATCGGCCCCTGCCGCCTCAAAGGCCCGGGCGCTGTCGTACTCGCAGTTGGTGCCCGGCATCACCGGGATGAAGACCCTGGGTCTTGCTACCTTGTGTCTGCAGATATGCACACTCGATGCATCGCAGAGCACATCGGGAAGTCTGGTATCCTTATCGGATGTCTTCGTGGGGAATACCTGCTCCAGCGTCCTGTCGTATGCTGCCTGTATATCGGCAAGCTTTATCTTTTCCTTTCTATATGAGACCTCCGGGCTCTTTACTGTTTGTCCTATCACGCGGTAAGGTACCTTGATCTCCTTCAGCTTCTTCGGATCTGCCTCGGCGATGATGTTTCCGGTCTCCGAAAGGAACAGCTCTTCGGGAAGCAGTGAGTCCTCCAGTGCGACTCCTATCCTGTTGCCGAATGCCATCCTGGATATGGCGGGCGCTATGCCCTTCTCATCCAGCGCATATGCGGATATCACCGCTCCTCCGGCTATGGCTTTGGTGATGCCCGCATAGAGCTTTTTCACCTCACTGTATACCGGAAGGTCATATTCATCCACGGGTATGGTGAATTTCACTATCTTGTTGCCCGACGCCTTCAGCTCGGGTGAGATTATGTTCTTCGCATCTGCCACGTCCACTGCGAAGGATACCAGCGTCGGCGGCACATCGATATCCTCGAAGGTCCCCGACATGGAGTCCTTGCCGCCTATGGAAGCCAGACCATAGTTCATCTGGGCATCGAAGGCTCCGAGGAGTGCCGTAAAGGGAGCGCTCCAGCGGGATGCATCCTCAGTCATACGCTTGAAGTATTCCTGGAAGGTGAAGTGTATCTTCTTCATATCTCCGCCGGAAGCCACGATCTTTGCTATGGAGTCCGTGACTGCATAGGCAGCTCCGTGATAAGGGCTCCAGCTGGATATATACGGATCGAAGCCGTAGCTCATCATGGTCGCACATCCCGTGGATGCACCCTCGGTCGGAAGCAGGGC
>DNLO01000102.1:0-4702 GCA_003488445.1 Lachnospiraceae bacterium
CTCTTCGCGATCTCCTTTGGAGCGAGCCGCTCCACCGCATCATAGAGAGCGAATTCATCCTCGAGGCCCTTTTCCTTTGCCAGCTTCTCAACAAAGCTCTTGAATATCACCTCTCTGGGATCGGACTTGGAGTAAACAGCGTGTCCCAGGCCGTATATCAGACCGAGATTGTCAAAGGCTTTCTTGTCCAGCACATCCGCAAGATATGAAGAAATAGCCTCTTCGTCTTTCCAGTCATGCACCACACTCTTCAGATCGTCTATCATCTCCACGACCTTCACATTCGCTCCGCCGTGCCTGGGGCCCTTGAGAGAAGCCAGAGAAGCGGCCACGGACGAATATGTATCAGTTCCGGTGGATGTGACCACATGGGTAGTGAAGGTGGAGTTGTTGCCTCCGCCGTGATCCGCATGCAGCACCAGTGCGATATCCAGTATCTTCGCTTCCAGCTCGGTGAAGCTGCTGTCGGGGCGAAGGATATGCAACAGGTTTTCTGCCTGGGTCATCTTCTGATCCGGAATATGTATGAAGAGACTCTCGTTCTTCTGATAATGTGCATATGCCTGATATGAATATACCGAAAGCATGGGAAAAAGCGAGATGAGCTGCAGGCTCTGCCTTAATACATTGGGTATGGAGATATCATCTGCCGCGTCATCATAAGAATACAATGTCAGCACGGCTCTTGCGAGGGTGTTCATCATGCTTGAGCCCGGTGCTTTCATCACGACGTCACGCACGAAATTCTTCGGCAGGCTGCGATATCTGCACAGGATGCTCTTAAACTCCGTAAGCTCCTCTTTATTGGGAAGCTTGTCAAACAGCAGAAGGTAGACTGTCTCTTCGAAGCCTGACTCGCCCCTGTCGTTGAAGCCCTTGACCAGGTCCTTGATACTGTACCCTCTGTAATACAGATTGCCGTCTACAGGGATACTCTTGCCGTCTACGACCTTCACGGCCTGTATGTCGGATATATGAGTGAGACCGGCAAGCACACCCTTTCCGTTCAGGTCTCTCAGCCCGCGCTTCACGTCCCATTTCTGATAAAGCTCGGTGTCTATCAGTGTAGACTGATAGGCTTTTTCGGCCAGCCTCTGAATATCAGGTGTCACAGCAGAATAATCTATCACTTCTGTCGCGTTTGCCATTTGAATCTCCTCTTTTTGACTTGACATAACATTTCAATTATACATTAGTTGCCGTTTGTTCGCAATGTCTGATAGAATAGAGCCATGCGTGGCATCTATGAGACAAAAAAGCCCGACGGCACCGTGTATTACCGGGCATCGGTTACATATAAGAACAAGCATATATCTCTGGGAAGCTCTGATGATATAGAGACTGCTTCCCTGATGTACGACAGGGCAAAGCGGGTCCTGCATGACCTGAATCTCAAGCCCATCGACTATGAAGATGACATGATGCCGCTCACCTTCCGCAAGTATATCTGTCTTCTGAATTTCAGGGACAACAACATATATATCAAGACACCCATATATCTTCACAGACGGTTCTTCTCTTATTTCCTGGACAGGAATACCGAGCTGAAGTTTGACATGGAGGATCTCTTCTACTATTCATCCCATACCATACAGAAGCGGGGCGGACATCTCTTCGTGGCGGACTTCGGTCTGCAGGAGCGTATACTTTCCAGATACGATATCCCCGGATTTGCCGTATGCGGAAAGGATTACAGGTTCTTAAACGGTGACGAACATGACCTGCGCTATTCCAATATAGAGGTGATCAATCCGGTCAAGAATATCATCAGGGTAAAGGAAGGAAAAGGCGAGGTTTATGATGTGAAGATGCATATCGTGGGAGACTGGAAGATAGGCACCTTCCCCACACATGAGATGGCGATCATAGCCTATAACAAAGCCCTGGACGAGGCCAAAAAGGCAGGCCTTAAAACGCGTACCGAGCTGATAGACCCTCCCGAGGGACTGTCACCCGCTCTCTATGCAAGGATATACTCCTCTATCGAGCTGCCTCAAAGATATACGGAATATCTGAAAGAATACGCAAAGACGAACAGATCCTGAACGTGTGTATCATCCCTTATTTATCGGCATAGGATATCAGGCAGATATCGTAATTCACGCTGTTGCTGCTGATACCTTCTATCTTACCCTCACTGTCATACTGTCTTATACAGTACCTGTAGGGATATTCGGTCTTTTCTCCCTCATCCAGCAGCCATACATCATACCCGCTCATCGACTGCAGATCGAAGTGCTTTGCAAGCTGCTCCTTACTCCCTGCCACCATCGGAGTGTATCCGTAGAGCTTGACGGTATCGGCAAAGGCCTTGAAAATACTGGTCAGTTCCTCTGCCGTCAGGTTCTCTGTCCGGTAATTGTCATTTAAGATGGACTCACTGTCGAAGATCACGGGATATCTGATCTTCGTCCCTCCAAGTGCCGCTACACAGTAGTTGGCCTCTTCTACTGCCTCATTCGTGGTAATGGCCTGCGAGAAAAAATATGCTCCCACATCTATCTTATTCTCGTTACAGCCTTTCAGATTGGCCTGGAAATTCTCATCCAGTATGATATTTCCCGAGGAATACCCCCTGGCCCCCACTCTGATAAGAGCAAACTCGACTCCGTCCTTTTTCACCTTGTTCCAGCTGATGGTGCCGTTGTACTTGGACACATCAATGCCGAAATGAGATACGTTCCTTCCTCCCTGTGAATAAATCAGGCGCCCGTCCTTCATGGAGAAATTCTCTTCGATAAGATCATTCTTCGGGATGACGGCATTGATCGAGACATATTCCGGCTTTGCACCCAGAGGACTGATATTGAACTTGTTCTCCGATACGGAGTCATCGGATATCCCTCGTCTGATACGCTCCGCTTCGCTCTTGCTCACGGTTGAGGTCTTCTTTTCTTTTTCTTTTTCCTTATCCTTCTCCTTATTCTCGGAGACCACGATAGGCTCTTTCTTTTCATCCTTATCGTACATATTCCAGAAGGAAAGCTCATCGGAGGTTCTGGTCTCTTTATCTTCAGACACCTCAGTCGACTCCTCCGTGGATTTCTCGGCTGCCGCAGGATAAGGATTGCTGCCATTACCGTGCTTGCCGTTCTTTCCGGTATTGGCGAGCACAGTGATGGCGAGTATCGCGAGCACAGCGACAGAAGCCACCACAGAGCCTATGGCTATCCTGCGCCCGACATTCACACCCTCATTATATGAATCATCATCAAACATCGACATTATTAATGCTCCAAAACTTTGACATTCGCATATCTCAATTGATATTATGATATAAGTGTCATGAGACCCCTGATATCGGTTTTTGACACCGGCATTATTATAGCATAAATATTATATTACGAATGAAAACACCGGAATATCTTGAAAAGAATATAGTTCTCGGCTACCCCATAGACAAGCTGGGGGACCCTTTCAGGATGCTCTTTCTGGACATTGAGACGACAGGTCTCTCCCCTCAGGATGCTTCCATATACATGATCGGCTGTGCATTTTTCGGACGGGAAGGATTGCATGTCCGTCAGTTCTTTGCTGATGATCCTGCAGAGGAGGGTGCCATCCTCAATGCATTTATCTCATTCCTGAAGGATTATGATACACTTATCACCTTCAACGGCAACAAGTTTGATATCCCCTTCCTCGAAAAAAGAGCAGCCCGATACGGCATGGATACAGGACTTTCCGCGAAGAAAGGCCTGGATATCTATAAGAGGATCCGCCCGTATCGCGCCCTGCTGTCGCTTCCTGATATGAAGCAGAAAACTCTGGAGAGATTTCTGGGGGTCGACCGGATAGACCGTATGTCAGGCGGGGATCTGATCTCTGTATATAAAAGATATGCTTCCGACGGAGGCAGCGAGGAGTGTCTTGATCTGCTGCTGGAGCACAATCATGACGACCTGTGCGGTCTTCCTCCGCTGCTCTCTCTGCTCGCCTATCCGGATGTGATAAACGGTGAGATAAAGCCCGAGCGTGCGGTAAAGAACAATTATAAGGACTATGAGGGAGTCACAAAGACCGAGCTCATAATCGAGTTTACCTTCGATATACCTGTTCCCGAGCCTGTATCTACCGGGTTTTCCGACTGCTATCTGATGCTCGGAGGCAAGAAGGGCAAGATCAGAGTCGCCATTTTGGAGGACACTCTGAAGTTCTTCTATCCCGATTACAAGAGCTATTACTATCTTCCGACGGAGGACAGAGCCATCCACAAGTCGGCTGCCAGATATGTGGATGCAAAGTACAGAGAGCAGGCAAAAGCTGAGAACTGCTATGTGAAAGTGACGGGACAGTTCCTTCCGGAGTGGAAGGAGATCATCACCCCGGCATTTAAGAACGAGCTGAACGACAAGACTATGTATTTCGAGCTCTCGGACGAGATAAAGAATGACCCGGAGGTCTTCAGACGCTACGCGGGTCATCTCATGGACATCATATTAAAGGAGCGCGGGTAGCCTCAGGCGGCTCAGCCCTCTTTCCTGTAGTAGAAGGAATTCTCCCTTTTCAGGCCTATATCCCTGTAATTCATGATCTGCTCTGTAGAGCCTATGAAAAGCAGACCTCCGGGCTTCAGGCTTTCCGAGAACTTCTTGAACACCTCACTCTTCGCTTCCTCGGTAAAGTAGATGAGCACATTACGGCATACTATGAAGTCGTAATTCTTCTGATAAGCATCCTTGAGAAGGTTGTGCTCGTGGAA
>DNLO01000102.1:4865-6173 GCA_003488445.1 Lachnospiraceae bacterium
CCCACCTTTGCCTTGCCCATGACTGTCTTGTCCAGGTCTGTAGCATATATCTTTATCATATTGAGGGGGATATGCCTGGAAAAAGCCATCACGAGCGAATAAGGCTCATCCCCTGTGGAACATGCAGCACTCCATATCTTCAGATTCTTGCCAAACCTCTTTATCAGATCCGGGATGAACTGCTTGTCCATCAGTTCCCACTGATCGGGGTTCCTGTAAAACTCTGACACATTGATGGTGATATAGTTGATGAACTCATCGAATATATCGCTGTTGGTCTTCAATGCATTGACGTAGTTCGGATATCCCTTGATGCCGTTTTTGGCTATGAGAGAATCGATCCTCCTTTTCATCTGAGCCTCTTTGTAAGAGTTCAGATCGATCTTGGTCATCTTCATGATCTCAGCCTTGAAATCAGTGTAATTGTCGAGCATTTAAAAATCCCTCCTATACTAAAATACCGGAGCCTCTATACCTGAAGCTCCGGCTATATGATCCTTGAAAAATATCACTCCTCTGTCGGGGCTGCCTCTTCAGCATCAGCTGCACCATCATCCGCAGCCTCCGCCGTCTCGCCGGCACCCTCCTCTGTATCGGGAAGAAGTGCTTTTATCGAGAGGCTGATCTTCTTGTTCTCCTCGTCGAAGTCGACGATCTTTGCAGTCACCTCATCGCCCTTCTTCAGCACATCGGAAGGCTTGTTGATATGCTCCTTGGATATCTGTGATACGTGGAGCAGTGCATCGATACCGGGTTCCAGCTCTATGAACGCACCGAAGTCCGTCATACGCGCAACCTTGCCGGTCACCTCGCTGCCTACGGAATACTTGCCTGCAGCACCTATCCAGGGATTCTCATCATCAAACTTCCTTGAGAGTGCTACCTTGCTGCCGTTGATATCCTTTATTATGACCTTTACGGTCTCGCCTACCTTGAACACGTTCTTCGGTGAATCGATATGTCCCCATGACATCTCTGAGATATGGAGCAGACCGTCCACTCCTCCGAGATCCACGAAGCATCCGAAATCAGTGATGTTCTTTACGACACCCTCTACCACATCGCCGACACCGATACGCTCGAAGAGCTCTCTCCTCTTCTCCTCGTTCTCAGCCTTGACCAGCTGTTTCCTGTCACCGATGATCCTGCGTCTTCTGGGATTGAACTCGGTGATGACGAACTCGATCTCCTGATCCATGTACTTGGTGAGATCTCTCTCGAAGCTGTCGGATACGAGGCTTGCGGGAATGAATACCCTGCTGTCCTCAACCACTACGGAAAGTCCGCCGTCGAGCACCTTGATGACCT
>DNLO01000218.1:0-6001 GCA_003488445.1 Lachnospiraceae bacterium
CTGACGTTGACACTCTCAATCCCGATAATGTAAATTATTCCCATGCTTTTTAATTCCGTAGAATTCGCCGTTTTCCTGCCGGTCGCGGCCATAGTGTACTTCATCCTGCAGTCAGGGTCGAAGAGCCGCACACCGGCAAATTTATGGCTTGTCATAGCTTCATATTTTTTCTATATGTACGCCGATGCGAGGTATGGTCTGCTGCTCCTTGCAGTGACCCTCGTCACCTTTGTCTCCGGACATCTTATGGGTCATGTGATCCGGGAAGACGCTGCAAAGAAGAGGCTCCTTGCCCTCACCGTGATACTGCTTGTCGGCACCCTGTTCTTCTTCAAGTATGCCGGGCTGTTGTCATCGCTTGTGTCGAAGGATGAGGCCCTTGATATCATCCTTCCCGTAGGGATATCCTTCTATATCTTCCAGTCCCTGACCTATGTCTTCGAGATCTACAGAGGATCCATGGAGCCCGAGAGCTCGTTTATCACCTATGCCGCCTTCTCCTCTTTCTTCCCCGTACTGCTGTCGGGCCCCATAGAGAGGGCGCCCCGCCTGCTGCCACAGTTTCGTGAGGAGCATGTATTCGACTATGAGCGGATCCGCCACGGACTGATCCGCATGGCATACGGTTATTTCCTGAAGATCGTCCTGGCATCGAGACTTGCCATCATGGTGGACCTGATCTACGACAGCTACATGGATGCCACGGGCTATCAGCTCTTCCTCGGGACCTGCCTGTATTCCCTGCAGATATTCTGCGACTTCGCTTCGTATTCCACCATAGCCATAGGCACCGCAGAGATACTGGGCTTTACCCTCACGGAGAACTTCCGCCAGCCCTTCTTTGCCGACTCCTGCTCGGACCTCTGGAGACGCTGGCATATCTCCCTGAACAGCTGGTTCAGAGACTACGTCTATATCCCCCTGGGAGGCAACCGCAAAGGGCAGGCCCGCAAATATCTGAACATCCTCATAGTGTTCACCCTTTCCGGGATGTGGCACGGCGCCGACATCACCTTCATCATATGGGGCATGCTGTCGGGGCTTTTCCAGATAGTGGAGGACGGGATCGCACCTTACCGTGCCCGCTTCCCGAAGTGGCTTAAGATAAGCATCACCTTCCTGCTCTTCACCTTCGCGGTGTGCTTCTTCCGTGCAGACGACATAGGGCAGGCTATGACTGTTATCGGAAGAGTGTTCACGGCCTTTGACTTCGCTTCGATACTCACCACCTCACCCTTTGCCCTGGGACTGGGAGTCTTCCACTTCCTCTTCCTTCTGGCGGGGCTTGCGGTGCTGCTCGTATACGATATCATCAACGAGAGGACAGGAGACACCGCAGGGAAAATAGCATCCTGTAAAGCCCCTGTCAGATGGACCATTTATTTCGTACTGGTACTTATGATCCTGGGCTCCACCTCCATAGGCGCGCAGGAGTTCATATACTTTAAATTCTAAAGCCCGCATGGGCTTTACTTGGCAAAGAGGTCAAATTGAAAGACAAACTGAAACTTGCGAGAAACTTAATACTGATATCCATACCGCTGATCCTGCTCTGTGCTCTGGCCTATCTTCTGCCCATGAGCTACATGACGACGGAATATGTGATGTGGCAGGAGGAATACGAGAACTCCAGGGCTCCCCATACCGATGCTTCCACCCTGATCATAGGAGACTCCAGGGCCAAGTCCTCGGTGCTCCCGGGTGAGCTGCATGAAGGAGTCTACAATATAGGCATCGGCGGCTGCACACCCATCGAGATGTACCATGCGGTGAAGAACTACATCGACCACAACGGAGCACCGGAGCGGGCGATAATCATCTTCGCCCCCTACCATATGTGCGATATAGACAACTGGGACCAGACACTCTACTTCAACTTCCTCTCAGCGGGAGAGCTGGCGAAGATATACGGAAATGCCCTGAAGACGAAGGATCCCGTGGTGGCATCCCACGGCCGTCTTGCCGAGATGGCGGGATACAAGCTGCGTCTACCCTCGAAGTATCTGGCACAGATGTATGATGCGAAGCTTGTGGGCAACAGGGCCGACAATCTGGCTCGTTTTGCTTCCATAAGAGAAGATCTGGGCTATCTGGAGTTTGGCAATGCCCCCGGAGATGACGGCGAGGACTACGAGGTGCATCACGAGGAGTTTGACAGTGACGCCCTTGTGATCCTGTACTACGAGAAGCTCCTGGATCTTCTGAGCGACAACAACGTAAAGGTCCTCATCACTCAGGCTCCCGTGAACGAAGCCTCCTCGGAAGCCATGCACCCGGCTTTCATTTCAGGCTTCTCCGACTTTATGCATGAGCTGGAATACAGGAGGCGGTATTACGACATGACCGTGGAGTCCGATATCCCGGTCTATCCCAACGAACTCTACGGAGATGCCAATCATCTGAACCGCAAAGGTGCGGAGCGCTTCACGGAAGAGCTCAGGCAACATCTTGATGACATCGGCTTCTGGGATGTGGTAAGATAGTGAACTATGAATGACGTTTATACCAAGTTCTACAATGCATTTATAATAAAGGATCGCTGGAAGCTCTATATCTCCGGTCTGGGGATCACTCTGGAGATAGCCCTTCTCGCGGGGATCATCGGCATCATCATCGGCTGCCTCGTGGCACTCATGAAGCTCTCAGAACCCCGCAAGGGACATAAGCACAGCTGGATGTGGTACATCGCAACAGCCTATGTGGATATCATCAGAGGTACACCCTCTGTGCTTCAGCTTCTCATCATGTGGTTCATAGTCTTCTCTTCATCGAAGAACGGCGTGCTGGTGGCCTCCCTTTCCTTCGGGATCAACTCCGGCGCCTACGTGTCCGAGATAATCAGAGCCGGCATACTCGCCGTGGACAGAGGCCAGATGGAAGCAGGACGCTCTCTGGGTCTCTCCAAGGCACAGACCATGAAGGAGATAGTGCTGCCCCAGGCTTTCAAGAATGTGCTCCCTCCCATAGGCAATGAGTTCATCACTCTCATCAAGGAGACTGCCATAGTGGGATATGTGAGCCTCTCCGACCTCACGAGAGTGGCAAGCCAGATATCAAGCCGTACCTATGAGGCTTTCATGCCCCTTATAGGTGCCGCTGTCATATATTTCGTACTGATCAAGATACTGACCCTCCTGCTGGAGGCATTCGAGAGGAGGTTGAGACGCAGTGATATCCGTTAAGAACCTCTGCAAGACCTTCAACGATCTGGAGGTGCTGAAGCATCTCTCCACAGAGATAGATGCAGGTGAAAAGGTAGCCATCATCGGCCCTTCAGGCTCCGGCAAGAGCACCTTCCTGCGCTGTCTGAACCTGCTGGAGACACCCGATTCCGGAGAGATATGGTTCGAGGACCGTCTCATCACCGATCCCGCCACCGACATCAACGAGGTCCGAAGGCACATGGGCATGGTGTTCCAGAACTTCAATCTCTTTGCCAACAAGACCGTGATGGAGAACATCACTCTGGCTCCCACGAAGCTTGGCATAATGAGTAAGGAAGAAGCGTCGGAGACTGCCCTCTCCCTTCTGAAGCGTGTAAATCTGGAGGAGAAGGCAGACGCCTATCCCGCATCCCTCTCGGGAGGCCAGAAGCAGCGAATAGCCATAGTCCGCTCTCTTGCAATGAGTCCGAAGATGATGCTCTTCGATGAGCCTACATCGGCTCTGGATCCGGAGATGGTGGGTGAGGTGCTGGATGTCATCAGAGGTCTCGCCGAGTCCGGTATGACCATGGCAATAGTCACCCATGAGATGGGCTTTGCCAGAGAGGTAGCGAGCCGTGTGATGTTCATGGACGAAGGCATCGTAGTCGAAGAAAACGGGCCCGAGAAGCTCTTCTCAGACCCGCAATCAAAGCGTCTTCAGGATTTCCTGTCAAAGGTGCTCTGACCTCAATCCCCTATATATTTCTCTACCAGTGAATCAAACGTGCCGTCAGCTTTCAGCTCCTTGATGGCCTTGTTGATCGCATCAGCAAGAGCTTTATCGCCCTTGGGCATCGCTATGGCATACTGCTCTGTCTCGAATCCGAAATCCTCTCCCTCGAGATTCCTGATCTTGTCGGGATAGTTGGATGTGAAGACCTCTGCAGGGTTCCTGTCTATGATCACTGCATCCAGCCTGCCGTTCACGAGATCCTCTACTGCCTGTACCCCCTTATTGTACTGGTGTGCCTCGGCTCCCTCTATATCCTCGATAAGGAAGTCTCCGGTGGTGCCCAGCTGGCAGCCTATCACCTTGCCCTCAAGATCCTCGTAGCTCTTGATATCGGATCCTACAGGGATCAGCACATGCTGTACCGCATCATAATAAGGCTCGGAGAAGTCTACTGTCTGCTGTCTCTCCTCTGTCACCGTCATGCCTGCGATAGCCACATCTATCTTGGATCCTATGGAGGAGACCAGAGAATCAAACTCCATGTTCTCTACCTCTACCTTCATCCCCAGCTTGTCACCCACAGCGTTGATCAGAGCTATATCGAAGCCGTCCGGCTCTCCGTTGTCACCTACATATTCAAACGGAGGGAACTCTGCATTGGTACCGACAGTGAGCACTCCGTCGGCTATGGCCTCCGACTCGCCTGATCCACCTGCGGCACCTGCCCCGCATCCTGTGATGAGAGCAGCACCCATTGCAACTGATGTAAGTATTGCGATGAACTTCTTTTTCATATATTACTCCCTTCTGTCTCTAAAGACTTTACATATTATTGATACAAATATCCCGTGTGTCAAGAGGATGTTGTGCGATCCTGCCCTACCCGGCGTTTGTAAGTCTCCCTTCTTCCTCGTATAATACGGAGAGAAAGGGCAGACGATGAAACTGATAGGCACAAAGGACTTTTACAGACAGACTCTCGTGATAGCTGTTCCCATCACGATCCAGGTCGGCATCACGAACTTCGTGGGCATGCTGGACAATATCATGGTGGGCCGCATCGGCACCGATGCCATGAGCGGTGTAGCCATCATCAATCAGCTGAACTTCGTCTTCATGCTCTGTCTCTTCGGAGGCACGGCAGGTATAGGGATATTCACCGCTCAGTTTGCGGGCAAGGGAGATATGGAGGGCGTAAGATATACACTGCGGATGAAGCTTGTCTTAAGCGTACTCCTTACGGCCCTCGGCATCGCGGTATTCCATGCCTTCGGCACCGATCTCATCAGCCTCTGGCTCAGGGGTGAGAGCGGCACCGGCAATGTGGCAGCCACTCTGTCATCCGCAAAGGAGTACCTTTTCGTCATGTATTTCGGCATGCTTCCCTTCGCCCTGTCCTTCCCTTATTCGGGCACCCTGCGTGAGAACAGCGAGACTGTGATCCCAATGGTGGCCGGGATCAGTGCGGTCGTCGTGAACCTCGCGGGCAACTACCTGCTGATCTACGGCAAGCTGGGACTGCCGGCGCTGGGTGTCACGGGAGCGGCCCTCGCCACCGTCATCTCCAGGTATGTGGAGTTCGGGATCGTGGCATTCTGGACCCATATGCATCCTCTTCGTTATCCCTTTGCCGTGGGTCTCTACCGCAGTATATATGTCCCTATGGGCCTCGTGCGAAATGTGATACCCAAGGCCGTTCCCCTGCTGCTGAACGAATTCCTGTGGTCTCTGGGCCAGACAGTGAACAGCCAGCAGTATTCGCTCCGCGGGCTGGATGTGGTGGCCGCCATGAACATTTCCTCTACCGTAAGCAATGTGTTCAACATAGTCTTCATTGCCATGGGCGATACCATAGCCATCATGCTTGGGCGGGAGCTCGGGAAAAAGCAAAAGAGCAATGCCGAGATGAAGGAAGAAGCCCATCAGCTGGCATTGCTGACTACCTTTTTCTGCCTCATATCCGGGACTTTGATGTTCGCGATATCAGGCAGATTCCCGATGATCTACAACACCTCCGGTCCGGTCCGGCATCTCGCCACATGGCTCATACGTCTGGGTGCTCTCTTCATGCCGCTCTATGCCTACGAGAACAGCTCGTATTTCACTATCCGTTCCGGCGGCA
>DNLO01000218.1:6062-11373 GCA_003488445.1 Lachnospiraceae bacterium
GACCTGGATCACCTTTGCCTTTGATTCCCTGTATACGTGGACCATCCCCATACCGCTTTTGATGATCCTCGTACGCTTCACCGATATGAGTCTTCTGCCGCTGTTTGCCTGTGTACAGTGCACCTCACTCATCAAGTGCATCATAGGCTTCCTGATGGTTCACAGCGGCTTCTGGATCAACGACCTGACGAAATATACCAAAAGAAAAAGGGAGAAAACGACATGAATCCATACTTACCATCCTGGGAATACATCCCCGACGGAGAGCCGCACGAATACGGCGGCCGTGTCTATGTCTACGGCTCACACGACAGGTTCCGCGGCAATGCCTACTGTCAGAACGACTATATCTGCTACTCCGCCCCTTCGGAGGACCTCACGGACTGGCGCTACGAGGGAGTGATCTTCGAGAAGACACAGGACCCTGAGAATAAGGACGGCTCAATGTGCCTCTTTGCCCCGGATGTGACGCAGGGGCCTGACGGCAGATATTATCTCTACTACGTGCTGGACAAGCTTCCCGTAGTATCTGTAGCTGTATGCGACACTCCTGCAGGAAAATACGAGTTCTACGGATATGTCCATTATTCAGACGGGGTGAGGCTCGGCGAGGGCAGCTCGGACGAGGCCCAGTTCGACCCTGCGGTGATCACCGAGGGAGATGTGACCTATATGTATACGGGGTTTTGCATGCCGGATAACGCCTCAAGGCACGGCTGCATGGTTTCCGCCCTCGCCCGGGATATGCTGACGGTACTGGACGGCCCTCAGTTCATAGTCCCTTCGAAGCAGAATTCCAGGGGCACCGTATTCGAAGGGCACGAATACTTCGAGGCACCTTCCATCAGGAAATATGACGGTCTGTATTACTTCGTCTACTCCTCGGTCAATATGCACGAGCTCTGCTACGCCACCAGCACCTCCCCTACGGATCACTTCATGTACAGGGGCGCCATAGTGAGCAACAATGATACAGGCATAGATTCCTATAAGAGTGCCGCCCGCCCCATGAACTACGGCGCGAACAACCACGGCGGCATCATCAGGACCGCCTTCGGCGAGTACATCTTCTACCACAGGCACACCAACGGGACAAACTTCAGCAGACAGGGCTGCATAGAGCGGATAGAGATCGGATCCGACGGATACATAGAGCAGGTTGAGATGACCTCGGAGGGTGCATCGTCCGGGCATCTGGCCGGTGCCGGTGTATATCCATCCTATATTGCCTGCAATCTCTACTGCAGCAGGGAGAACGGCTTCACCGGTGATCCGGGCACCTTCCTCGGTCCCGATTATCCGCGTATCACTCAGGATATCGAGGACACGGACGCAGCTCTGATGCTCGATCGCCCTGCAGATGACGACAGAAATACGGCCTACATCACCAACATGGTGAGCGGCTCCGTGGCAGGCTACAAGTACTTTGACATGAAGCAGACAAGGAGCATCCGCGTATGGGTGAGGGGCTATGTGGACGGTGAGCTTACGGTATGGCAGGCCATGGCCGGCGACAGATATGACGAAAGATCCGGCCGCATAGGACACAGGGTCGGCTCCGTCCATGTCGGTTCAGAGAATATCTGGACAGAATACGAGATCCCGGTGGATATGGACACCGGAGTATGTGCGCTCTATTTCGGATATACCGGGAGCAATGCGCTGCAGTTTTTGAAGTTCGAGCTTTGCAGCTAAGCTAAGCTCAGGACAGCCCTTCTATCTCCGCAAGCCACAGTGCTGCCGACGCATCGGAGGGCATCCTGAGATCTCCCCTGGGTGACACCGCCACCGTACCTACCTTCGGTCCGTCGGGCAGGCAGGATCTCTTGAACTGCTGTGAGAAGAATCTCCGGTAGAAGGTCTTCATCCATTTGAGTATGGTCTCTCTGTCATACTCATCCTTATGAGCTATGAGCGCCAGTCTGAATATCTTGCGTGGCGAGAAGCCGAAGCGCAGCAGATAATACAGGAAGAAGTCATGCAGCTCGTAGGGACCCACGATATCTTCTGTCTTCTGGCTTATCTTCCCGTCCTTGGGCGGGAGGAGCTCCGGCGACACCGGTGTATCCAGTACGTCACGCAGAGTATCCGAGAGCACCTTGTCGTTCCCCGCTTCAGCCTCAGAGGCATAGTGATCCACCAGATGTCTCACCAGAGTTTTTGGCACTCCTGCATTGACTCCGTACATGGACATATGGTCTCCGTTGTATGTGGCCCAGCCCAGAGCCAGCTCTGACATATCCCCTGTGCCTATGACGAGGCCGCCCTTCTTGTTGGCTATATCCATGAGGATCTGGGTCCTCTCCCTTGCCTGGGCATTCTCATAGGTCACGTCATGCTCATTGATATCCGCACCGATATCTTCCATGTGCTGAGTTACTGATTTCTTTATGTCAACCTCAAGCAGTGTGCATCCCAGAGACTTCGCGAGCTTCACCGCATTGTCGTAGGTCCTGTCGGTAGTGCCGAATCCCGGCATTGTCACCGCATATATCCCCGCTCTGTTGAGCCCCAGCCTGTCGAAGGCTCTCACTGTCACCAGCAGAGCAAGAGTGGAATCCAATCCGCCGGAAAGCCCTATTGTTGCGTTATGTAAACCCGCGTGTTCAAGACGCTTTGCCAGGCCTATGGACTGGATGTTCGTGATATCTTCACACCTTTGGTGCCTCTCCCTGTCATCTGCGGGAACAAAGGGCAAAGGAGCGATGTATCGCTTTATGTCAACCTCGCTCTCATGGATCAGGAAGGGTATCCTTACATAGTCATCATATACGTTCTCTGTAAAGGTATTCCTTCTCCTGCGCTCGGCAGTGAGCCTCTCTATATCGATATCCGCTGTGATCACGCCCTCCGTAAAGAGCTGCGATTCAGCCAGTATCACTCCGTTCTCGGCTATGATGTCATGTCCTCCGAAGACCAGATCCTGGCTGGACTCTCCTGCTCCCGCAGAGGCATAGATATATGCCGACACTCTGGAGCCCGAGGCTGCCCCTATCAGCTGCCTGCGGTATGAAGCCTTGCCTACCAGCTCGTCTGAAGCAGAGAGATTGACTATCACGTCTGCTCCGGCCATGGCATGCACTATGGAGGGAGGGGCACTCACCCAGGCGTCCTCGCAAATCTCACAGGCCACTCTAAGGTCAGGAAGACTCTCTCCGTTCTCGAATATGATGTGAGTCCCGAAGGGGATCTCCGTCCCGTAGAAGTCCGTCGTGAGCACCTCGGCATTGCCGGGTGCGAAATATCTCACCTCGTAGAACTCCGAGTAGTTCGGGATATAGGTCTTGGGTACCATTCCGAGGCACAGTCCTCTGTGCAGAGCGGCTGCCACACTGTAGAGCTTGTCCCTGAAGACGTAGGGAAGTCCCACGAACACCAGCACATCCAGATCCGCGGTGTATTCCGCCAGGGCTTTCAGCTCCGCCTTGCATGCATCAGTCAGTGTGTGATGCAGGAGCAGATCCCCGCAGGTATATCCCGACAGGACCAGCTCCGGGAATACTATTATCTTCGCCCCCTGAGCCGTCGCGGCATCGATGCCCTGCATTATCTTCTCGGCATTGTAATGTACGTCCGCCACCTTTATCTTCGGTGTTACCGCAGCTGCTTTTACGAATCCGTCTCTCATTTGCCTGTTACCTTTCTGTCTCTTTACCGAAGTATCTTATACACAGCATGGTGATATCATCAAACTGGGCTGCCCCCTTCGTGAAGGCTTTTATTTCAGCTCCCACTGTCTCATCAAGCTCTCCCGGTGTTCTTGAGGAATCTATGTTCAGTGCATCAAGCATTCCCTTTATATCAAAGAATCTGTTCTCTTCATCCAGAGCTTCGGTGACACCGTCTGTATAAACATAGACCGTATCGCCTTTCTCCAGCTCTATCACACCTCCGCCGAAGACCATATCCTCCATGGCGGCCAGTGGCGGAGAATGCCTCTCTTTCAGTATCTCGAAGCTCCCCCCTCGTCTGCATATGGCCGGGTACTCATGACCGGCATTGGCATACACCAGCCTGCCGTCAGAGAGTGTCAGTATGCCGAGCCACACAGTCACGAACAGTCCTATGTCGTTTCCTTCGCACATGAGGTTATTCACGTCGTGAAGTATTGCCCCCGGATCATTGTCGGGTGAGAACAGTGCTCTGTTTCGTACCAGTGTCCTGGCCATCATCATGAAGAGTCCCGCAGGGAGTCCCTTGCCCGACACATCCGCTATGATCAGTGCCAGATGGTCATCGTCTGTCATGAAGAAATCATAGAAATCTCCACCGATATCCTTAGCGGGAGTCATGGATGCGTGCAGATCGAACTCTGTCCGCTCCGGCAGGTAGGGGAAGGTATTGGGCAGGATATGCTTCTGTATTGCTGCCGCCACCTTCAGGTCCCTGTCGGCAGCTGCTTTCTCTCTTCCCTGGGAGACGTTCAGCAGGCAGTACATCAGCAGCAGCACCACCATTATCACTCCGTAGCTGATGGAGAGGCCGTATACCGCCGCAGTCAGCACGCTCAGTGCTATCGGTGCCAGAGCATACATGAAGAGAGTGACGGTCTGGTAGGTCTCCAGCTGCCTGCGCTCCAGGAAGATCGCTATGAGTGCCGCCAGCATGGTGAAGAAGCCATATATCGTGGAGATCATGTAGTATGCGCTCCTCTGATACACTCCCTGTGCGTCCACCGTGAAATAGAAGCCCGCAAATGCGTTGACTGCGATCACTGCGAGGTTGATCAGCAGTCCAATCTGGATGACCCTTCCCAGGATCTTTATGATCTTCTTGTCCAGCTTGAGGTAGGTCATGGTATAGAGCCAGAAGAAGCAGGCTGCTATCGGACCGCACATGTAGTAGAGGGTATTGTCCAGGATGTTCAGTATGCGAAGCTTCGGTATCAGGTTGACCATCCATGCGCAGGCATCTGTGAAGAGTCCGAAATAGACCACGTTCAGCAGATACAGGAAAAATCTGAGGTTCGATCCTGTCTTCTGCACATCTATGATGCAGCACACGAAGAGGACATATCCCATTATCATCCCGAATATGTCCACGCTTATATTTATTAGATACACCGGCTTCAGATTTCCTATGCCACGTAAAGCAAGAAAGATCACACTCAGCACTATCAGTGCCACATAGATCCCCGATGTCCAGATTATCAGTTTTCTTCGTCTATCGTTTATATATTTCATCTTGTCTTTACTTATTCTACACCTTTCAGCCGGAAATCGTAAGCCACCGGAAGTCACCGAGTCACCGAGTCAACGGGGACGGTTCTCGTTGACTCATTTTGAAATTCGCTGACATTCTGCGGCAGACG
>DNLO01000010.1:0-9773 GCA_003488445.1 Lachnospiraceae bacterium
CGTGAGATCCTTTGCGGAGGATAAGTCGGACAGAGTCTATATAGGTACCACCAGCGGGATATCATATGTAGACGAGAACATGACGCTGCATCAGCTGAATGACGACAGGCTCAATGACAAGATAATAAACCGGATGGTCTCTGACGGAGCCGGAACGATCTACGGCAATACGAGGGACGGAGATGTCTTCTCCCTTGACAGCGGTCATGTGATGCTCTTCTACAGTGCACAGGAGCTGGGCTTCGGCAACGTGACAGCGATATATGCCGATCAGGAAAACCCCGGTATGGTGTATATCGGTACCGAATCCGACAAGGTCTACTACGGTAAGTTCGGAGAGAAAGCCTACCGGATGAAGGAGATCGTGGTGGCACCTGCAGACAATATATACTGGATCACGTCCGCCTGTAACAGGATCTGGATCACTTCCGAAAACATCGCCGGATATCTGGATGAAAACGATGAATTCCATATGCTCCGGCACGTGCCCATGGACAACTCCATAGATATGATGACAGCCGATTATCAGGGAAATCTCTGGTTTGCTTCCTCCAGGCAGGGTGTCATGAAGGTCGTCACCAACAACTTCCAGGACCTTACCGAAAAAGCAGGCCTGGAGGAGACCACGGTGAATGCCACCTGCGTGATGGACGATCTGCTCTATATCGGAACGGACAGCGGCATGCACATACTCGACAGCCAGCTGAGACCGGTCGAAAATGAGCTGACCGAATATCTTGGCGATACCAGGATAAGATGTCTGGATAAAGATGCCGATGGCAATCTGTGGATCTCCACCTATACCAACGGCCTGGGGCTCGTATGCTATGCCCGGTCAGGCAGGATAACGCACTACACCGAGACGGACGGACTCAAAAACTCTCAGATACGATGCAGCATGCAGGCAGATGACGGATCCATCCTTGTGGGTACGAACGGCGGACTGGCCGTGATAAAAGACGGCAAGGTGACGAGCACCGTCGGGAGCGAAGAGGGAGTAAGCAATACGGTCTTCCTTACTGTGGAGGAGGGCAGGAACGGCACGGTCTATGCCGGAACGGACGGAGACGGGATATATTCGATAAAGGGAAAAAGCTTCACCAAGATCGGCCGCGATGACGGCCTGACAAGCGACGTGGTATTGAGGATAATAAAGGATGAGAAGAGGGATGTACACTGGATCATAACCTCCAACTCCATCGAGTACATGAAGGACGGAAAGATCACAAATGTATCCACTTTCCCGTACAACAACAACTTCGATGCCTATTTTGACGAGAACGATAAGATATGGATACTGTCTTCCTACGGGGTCTACTGTGTAGATACAGATGACATGCTGAACGACTGCGTAACCGATTACAGGCTCTACACGGTAGCCAACGGCTTGACAGGCACACCTACCGCGAATGCCTACAGCTGTCTGGACGATGACGGCAACCTCTATATCTCTGCCAGGAACGGCGTGAGCAAGGTCAATATCAATCACTACTTCGAGGAGGCAGCCAAGATCAAAGTGGGGATAAGATCTGTCCTTTGCGATGATACTGAGATCCTGCCGGACCAGAACGGAGTATACGTCATACCCTCATCGGCCGGGCGTATACAGATCACCCCCTCCATACTGGACTATACGATGACCAACCCGACAGTACATGTATATCTGGAGGGCGGCGGTGACGACGGCATCACGGCGGAGCAGAGCAGCCTGTCGGCTCTGGAGTATACACGGCTCAGATACGGCAACTATCTGCTGCACATCCAGATCCTGGATATGAGTACGGGAGAGGTGTTACAGGACGATGCGTTCAGTATCATAAAGAAGCCCAGGCTGCTGGAGCTTTTGGTGGTACGTATACTGCTGCTGGCCATGCTGGCCATCGCGGCGGGACTTATCGTGTGGCGCATCATGACCGGTACTGTCATCCGCAGACAGTATGATGAGATACGCAAGGCTAAGGACGAGGCAGAGAGAGCCAATTCGGCCAAGTCCAGATTCCTGGCCAATATGTCCCATGAGATAAGGACGCCCATCAATACCATAATGGGAATGGATGAGATGATACTCAGAGAGGATGCCACCGACGTCCCCAAGGAATACTTCATGTCTGTGATCAACTACGCGCTGGATATCAGAAATGCTTCCGAGTCTCTTTTGGGTCTGATCAATGATCTGCTGGATATGTCCAAGATAGAGTCCGGCAAGATGCATCTGGTCGAGCAGGAGTATGACGTACAGGAGCTGCTCCGCTCCATTGTGGCCATGATACGCGTGCGCAGCACCGAGAAGGATCTGACCTTCGAGGTGGATGTGGACAGTGCCATGCCTAAGAGACTGTACGGAGACGCCGGCAAGATCAAGCAGATAGTGCTCAATCTGCTGACGAATGCAGTGAAGTATACTACCGTGGGCGGGTTCACTCTCAGGGTCACGGTGGAGGATATCACGGAAGACCGGTGCAGCCTGAAGTATGCCGTGAAGGATACCGGTATAGGAGTGAAGCCGGAGGACATGGAGAAGCTCTTCACGGCCTATGAGAGACTGGATGAGGAAAAGAACAGCAGCATACAGGGGACCGGACTGGGCCTCGATATCTCCAGGAGATTCGCCGGGCTGATGAACGGAAAGCTGTGGTGCGAGAGTGTATACGGGGAAGGCTCGGAGTTCATACTGACCTTCGATCAGAAGATAATAGACGGCACAGCGATAGGGGTATTCCAGGAGCACGAAGAGGAAGCGGCGAAGGGGCCGTATGTGCCTCAGTTCGTGGCACCGGATGCCGAGGTGCTGGTGGTAGATGACAATCCCATGAACCTCACAGTCATCAAGGGTCTGCTGAAGGCTACAAGGGTCTTCGTCACGACTGCCGAGAGCGGAGAGGAATGCCTGGAGAAGATCAAGTACGGAGACTACAACGTGGTCCTGCTCGATCATATGATGCCCGGCATGGACGGACTGGAGACAGTGGCGAAGATCAGGGAGACCAATCCGGACCTTCCGGTCTATGCCCTCACGGCCAATGCGGCAGCCGGTGGAGATGAATTCTATATCTCCAAGGGATTCAACGGATATCTGGCGAAGCCTATTGACAGTGTCTCTCTCGAAAAAGCCATCATGAAGCATCTCCCCGAAGAGATCATGATGAAGCCGGCGGAGGGTGATGTCGTGGAAGAGCCGACGGATCTGCCGGAGGATATGCAGTGGCTCAAAGAGACAGAGGGTATCCGGGTGGAGGACGGGATAAAGTTCTCCGGAGGAGTGTCTTCCTTCATCTTCTCCGTGAAGCTGTTTTACGATACGATAGAAGATAATGCCGGTGTCATAGAAACCGCCTACAAAGAGGGAGATATCAAGCTCTATACGGTAAAGGTCCATGCCCTGAAGAGCTCGGCCAGGATCATCGGAGCGGACGAGCTCTCGAAGCTCGCCGAGAGTCTCGAGGATGCCGGCAACAGAGGCGACAGGGCCTACATTGACGACAATACGCAGAAGCTTCTTACAGATTACAGGGCATACAGGAGCATACTGAGCCGGCTGGAGGAGTCGGGAGATGAGGATGACGGTAAAGAGGAGATCCCTGCGGAAGAGCTGCAGGATGCATACACTGCTCTCAAGGAGGTCATACCGATGATGGACTATGACTCCGTGGAGATGATCCTCGATCAGCTGAAAGAATACAGACTGCCGAAGGAAGACGGAGAGAAGATGGCGGAGCTCGGCAGGATGCTGAAGGTCCTGGACTGGGACGGTATGGAGCAACTGATATCCTGAAGGTGTTTAGCAAGGAGGTAACATGTCCGACAATCACATAATGATGCTGGGAGAAAAGGAGACTTTTCTTATCAGGGTACTCCTGAAGAAGATCCGTGATGCAGGCATGATCTGTGAATTCATCCCATGGAGCGTGGACAGTATCAACAAAAAGTGGGAGGGGACCAGCCTCGTCGTGGTCTATATGGATGAGGGACGCATGCCGGATGACAAGATAATTCATTTCCTCAATGACAAAATGGCAGACGGAAGCTGCCATCTCATCCCGATCGGAGAGAAGCCGGAGGTGCAGTATGTGGTGGACCGTTTACCCGGAGATGTGATCCACAGGACCTTCATACGACCGATCGATAATGACGAATTCATCCGGACTGTCACGGAGATCTATGACAAGGCAGCCGCCGGGGAATTCAAAAAAACGATCCTCATAGTGGACGATGATCCGAGCTATATGGGTCTGGTCAGAGAATGGCTAAAAGGGACCTACAAGGTGGCCATGGCGAATTCAGGCCTGCAGGCTCTCAAATGGCTGGGAAAGAACAAGGCGGATCTGATACTGCTCGATCATGAGATGCCGGTGACCAGCGGTCCTCAGGTGCTGGAAATGCTTCGGAGCGAAGAGGAGACCAGAGACATTCCCGTGATGTTCCTGACAGGAAAGAGCGACAAGCAGAGTGTAATGTCCGTGGTGGCGCTCAAGCCTGAAGGATACTTTCTGAAGAGCATAGAAAAGGGGGAGCTTCTTGAGAACCTTGAGAGGTACTTCATGCTTCATAAACAGATCGTACGATAGGGCAGAGGACGGCCGAAGCCTATGATGGAGTTCCTGAGATCCCACCAGTCGAACATTATGCTCTGTCTCAGCAGCGCATGCGGGATCACGGCTTTTTTTGCCTATATCACCACGGCTCTGGAGAAGAAGAGAAAGTATCTCATCATAGTCCTGGAGCTGTCCGCCACGTTCCTGCTGCTCGCAGACCGGGCGGCATACATATACCGGGGAGACGTGAGCAGGGTCGGCTACTTCATGGTACGCTTCACCAATTTCACGGTCTTCATCCTGACCCTTGTGGTCGTCTTTATGATCAATCTGTACATAGAAGAGGTGTTCAGCGATCAGTATGAAATGGACGTCCCGCTGCTTCTGCGCCTCAACGAGATCTTCTTCATCGTGGGGATCATCCTGGTGATAGTATCACAGTTTACAGGACTCTATTATACGTTTGACTCTTACAACCGCTATCAGAGAGAGCCGGGATTTATCATATGTTATCTGTTTCCTCTTCTCATCTCCGTCCTGCAGCTGATCACACTGTACCGGTACCGCAGGCAGATCAGACGACTCATACGGCTCTCGCTCTTTGTCTTTCTCACAGGCATGATGGCAGTCTCCGCGCTGCAGATCTTCGCATATGGCCTGTCGCTGAACAATATGGCGATAGTATGCATGTGCATCCTGCTGTATGTGCTGACATATCTGGATCTGAATGAAAGCATAGCCAAAGCGAAGCAGATAGAGACCAATACGATAAAAAAAGAACAGAATCAGATGCACAGACTCTTCGACCAGACCACCACGGCCTTTGCCAATGCGATAGACGCAAGAGATGACGAGACTCACGGCCACTCCGTGAGGGTGGCAGAGTATGCAAGGAAGATCGCGATGATCAGCGGCATGGATGAAGAAAAATGCGAGCAGGTATATTATGCGGGACTTCTGCATGACGTGGGACGGGTAGCCATCCCCGAGAGCATACTCAACAAAGACGGCGACCTCACCGAAGAGGAGAATGACATCATCAGACGGCAGCCTGTGATAGGAGGCAAGATACTGTCCAGTATCAAGGAGGTTCCCTACCTTTCTGCCGGGGCACTGTATCACAAAGAAAGATATGACGGCGGAGGCTATCCCGAGGGACTCAGGGGAGAGGATATTCCCGAGATAGCCAGGATAATCGCCGTGGCGGATGCGTATGACACCATGACATCCAAGACCGGATACAGGGAGCCTCTGCCACAGCAGGTGGTGAGAGAAGAGATAATCAAGGGCTCCGGAAGCCGCTTCGATCCCAAGTATGCCGGCATCATGAAGCAGCTCATCGACGAGGACAGCCGGTATCAGATGACGGGAGAGGAGGCCGGATTCGATACGTCCTGGCAGAAAGAGTTTCACTGCAAGGAGTACAGGAGCGGTGTCTCATACGGCATACCGATAGGACGCAATGTCATCGAAGTGACATTTAACAGCAGCCCCGACGGTGAGTTCAGGGAGGAATATTCGGTGCCGTCCCTGATACTCTTCGATGCGCTGGACGGTCATGTGCATGATACAGTGAGGACGATCCGCGACACCCAGTATCTTGAGTACGGGGAGATATGGTTCGACGGACATCATATCTACACGGGTGCCAGAGATATGCACATGACATTCATGGAGGAAGAAGAGGCCGGTGCCGGAGGAAGATACAGCATCGAAGCCGTGAAATACAGGGATCATGTGAGGCTGAGACTCACCGGGGCGGGCAGGAGACAGGAGATAATCGTGGCGCTTCCCGACAGCTCCAGGGCAGCATATCTGGCTCTGACCGGAGAGCATTGCCTGATCTCCGACATAGAGATCGAAAAGAGAGAAGAGAAGGCAGAGGAGGGAGATATCCCCAGGATAGCTGACGAGATAAGCTATATCGACCGTATGGAAAGTGATGTGCCAAATGTGCAGATAGACGGATACAGGACGGCCTCCACGCAGAGCATCCCGGTAGGGGAGAGGATGAAGATCCGCTTCCATGCCATGAGCCTCCCTACGGCAAACCTGGTATGGCACTGCCCCTTCGTGGTCCTTTTCCACTCCGACGACAGACAGATGTACGGTGAGAACTACCGTGAGTTTGCCCTGATACGGCTGGACGGGGAAGAGCAGCCCTCGGATGAGGCTGCGGACAACAGGCTGACAGTCGAGAAGCGAGAGAGCTTCGTAGGATGGGAGAGATGGAAAGAGCTCAATAAAAAGGGCTTTGAATGTACGGTGAACATCTACAGATCCGGAAAGAAGATAATGACCGAAACGGAAAACTTCGGGATATCTATAAGCAATATCACGACCATTACCGACGGAACAAAGGACATTTATGCAGCCCTGTCGGGTGATCAGTGTGCTCTCACGGACATCAGGATCCTTCCCCCATTAAAAGTAGAAAAGTAACCCCGATTAAAGTATAATAGATGTGCTGACTGCAAATACATCATACGTAGGAGGGTGGCAAATATGAAGCGTATCGGATTACTGACGAGCGGCGGCGACTGTCAGGCGCTCAACGCAGCTATGAGAGGTGTGGTCAAATCTTTGGTCAATTCCGGCGAGCAGGTCGAGCTGTTCGGATTTCTTGACGGGTACAGAGGCCTGATATACGGCGAGTACAGGATGCTGGACATCTCTGATTTTTCAGGCATACTGACCAGAGGAGGCACCATACTCGGCACATCCAGAGTACCGTTCAAGACCATCAGAGAGCCGGATGAAGAGGGCAGGGACAAGGTAGAGGCGATGAAGCACTCCTACTACAAGCTCCGCCTGGACTGCCTTGTGATCCTCGGAGGCAACGGCACGCACAAGACAGCCAATCTCCTGAGTGAGGAAGGCCTCAATATAGTCACTCTTCCGAAGACGATAGACAATGACCTCTGGGGCACCGACATGACATTCGGATTCCAGAGTGCCGTGGATATAGCAACGCAGACCATCGACTACATACATACGACTGCCGACTCCCATGGAAGGATCTTCATAGTCGAGATAATGGGACACAAGGTGGGATTCCTTCCTCTGAATGCCGGTATGGCCGGAGGAGCGGATATCATCCTCATACCCGAGATACCGTACGATATAGACAAGATAGTCTCGGCTATAGAGCTGCGCAAGCAGAGGGGAGCGAAGTTCACGATCATAGTGGTGGCTGAGGGAGCCATCAGCAAGCAGGATGCGAAGCTCTCCAAGAAGGAATACAAGGAGAAGATCGCAAAGTCGAAATACCCTTCGGTTTCTTACGAGATAGCCGAAAAGATAGAAAAGAAGACCGGCAAGGAGGTCCGCGTGACCGTACCCGGACATATCCAGAGAGGCGGAGCACCGGATTCCTACGACAGAGTGTTCGCTTCGAGACTCGGTGCAGAGGCCGGCAAGCTGATACTCAAGGGTGAGTATGGCTTCATGGTAGGCTACAAGAACAGAGAGATAGTCAAGGTTCCTCTTGCGGATGTGGCCGGCAAGCTGAAGATGCTGGATCCGGAGGCCGCCATCATCAAAGAAGCAAAGATGCTGGGGATATCCTTCGGAGACTGAGCCGCATAAATGAGCTATCAGTCCCTTTACAGGAAATACAGGCCGCAGAGATTCTCTGATGTGGCAGGGCAGGAGCCCGTCATCACAGCCATCGGCAATCAGATAAAGAGCGGACGTACGGGTCATGCTTATCTTTTCACCGGGACCAGGGGGACCGGCAAGACCACAGTGGCAAAGATATTTGCCAGAGCAGTGAACTGTGAGACCCCTCTGCCCGACGGCAGTCCATGCGGAGAGTGCGAGATGTGCCGCGGTATAGCGGACGGATCTCTGATGAACGTGATAGAGATCGACGCCGCATCCAACAACGGCGTGGACAATGTCAGGACGATAATCGAGGAGATATCCTACCGGCCCCAGAAGGGAAACAAAAAAGTATATATCATTGATGAGGTGCATATGCTCTCCCCCGGTGCATTCAACGCATTGCTGAAGACACTGGAAGAGCCGCCTGATTATGTGGTCTTCATCCTTGCCACCACGGAGGTGGGCAAGGTGCCGGTCACGATCCTCTCCAGATGTCAGAGGTATGACTTTCACCGCATGCCGGTGGACACGCTGGTCTCCCGGATGAAGACGGTGCTGTCTGAAGAGGGGACCCGGGTTGAGGACAAGGCGCTGAGCTTCGTGGCGAGGCAGGCAGACGGATCCATGAGAGATGCGCTGTCGATCCTGGATCAGTGTCTGGCTTTCAACTTTGAAGAGGTACTCACATACGACAGGACTCTGGAGGTGCTGGGAGCAGTAGACAACACGGTGCTTTCACGGATGATGGAGTGCATCACCGGCGACAGGCTCACCGAAGCGATAAAGCTCCTGGACGATACGGTGATGAAGGGGCGCGACATACAGGCTTTCGTCGGGGACTTCATCTCATATATGAGAGACCTGCTCCTCATCTCCGCAGAAGGAGATACCGAAGCAGACATAGCTGATGTGCTCGGCGTCTCGACGGATACCTATGACCGGATGAAGAGTATGGCAAAGAAGCTGGATGCCGATACGCTGATCCGGTTCATACGCATTTTTTCGGAGCTGTCTGCACAGATCAGATACTCATCCCAAAAGAAGATATTGACCGAAATAGCCATCGTGCGGCTCATGCATCCCGAGATGCAGGAGGATACGGCATCCCTGAGACAGCGGCTTGCCATACTGGAAAGGAAGATCGACAAGCTGGAGAGGGAAGGCGTGAAGGTGAGCTCCGCGGTGCAGCAGAGCGGGGGTGTGGCACAGGTCCCTGCAAGGAAGGTGCCTCTGCCGGAGGCGCTGCCTGAAGATGTACAGATGGCCTGCGACAATTGGGGCAGGATCAGAGCGGATGCCACAGGCTCGGTGAAGGCTGTCCTTGCTGCGGCAAAGCCCTCTACGGATGGCAGCAAGCTCGTGATAGTATGCGACAGCGATGTATCGGCCGGGAGCCTGAAGGGTGAGGCGGATGATCTGAAAGCCATACTGGAGAGAGAGCTCAAAAAGGAAGTGACATTCGAGATATACGGGCCTTCCCGAGGAGAGGATCCGGACACGAAGTATCCGGATCTTGAGGATCATATCAATTTTGACGTGGAAATAAACGACAATTTTTAGAGAGGAGACACTGATGGGCAGACGAGGCGGCTTTCCCGGAGGAGGAATGCCCGGGAACATGAACAATCTGATGAA
>DNLO01000010.1:9820-16135 GCA_003488445.1 Lachnospiraceae bacterium
AATCTGATGAAGCAGGCACAGCGCATGCAGAGGCAGATGGCAGAGAAGCAGGAGGAGCTCGAGAGCAAGGAATATACGGCGGCAGCCGGAGGCGGAGCGGTAGAGGTGACGGTATCAGGAAAGAAAGAGCTCACCAAGGTCACCATATCGCCGGAGGCCTGCGATCCCGAGGATGTGGAGATGCTTCAGGATATGATCATGGCAGCGGTGAACGAAGCCATGAAGCAGGCAGACGATGCATCTGCGGCAGCCATGGGAAGCCTGACGGGCGGTCTCGGCGGACTGATGTAGGACGGCATGAAGCTATACTCCGGCAAAATGAACCGGCTCGTGGAGGAGCTGGCAAGCCTTCCCGGAATAGGGGAAAAGTCGGCAGGACGGCTGGCCGATTACCTCATCCGACAGCCGGAGGACAGGGTGCGACGCCTGACCGAGGCGATAACCGACGCCAAAGAGAATGTGCATCACTGCAGGGAATGCTATACGCTGACCGACAGTGAGCTGTGCCCGGTATGCAGCGACGAGAGCAGGGATCACAGGACGATAATGGTGGTCGAGGATACCAGGGACATGCAGGCGTATGAGAAGACCGGCAAGTATACGGGTGTGTACCACGTGCTTCAGGGGGCCATATCACCGATGCTGGGCATAGGACCCAATGACATCCGTCTGAAGGAGCTCATGACCAGACTGGAGGGCGAAGTATCCGAAGTGATCATCGCGACGAACTCTTCTCTTGAGGGAGAGACCACGGCGATGTATATAAGCAAGCTGATCAAACCCACAGGTATAAAGGTGACGCGCATCGCCAGCGGGGTACCGGTAGGGGGAGACCTGGAGAATATCGATGAGATAACACTGCTTCGTGCACTCGACGGAAGAGTGGAACTGTAAACTATTTTTTAGGAGGTGTTTCAATGGAATACAAAGTATTCGAACTCAAAAACAAGAACGGCATGAAGGTAAAGGTTACCGACCTCGGAGCCAATGTCATGGAGATATGGGCTCCCGACAGAGACGGCAATCTGCAGGATGTGGTCATGGGATTTGATACGCCCGAGGAGTACAAGGTAAACAGCTGCTTCTTCGGAGCCTGCATAGGCAGGATGGCCAATCGTATCAACGATGCAAAGTTCACGCTGGACGGAAAAGAATACAGTCTTCCCGTAAATGACGGCAAGAACAATCTTCATACCGATGCGGATAAAGGATTCCACAAGATGCTCTGGCAGAGCAGGCAGGACGGCAACAGCGTGGAGTTCAGCTTCACCAGCCCCGACGGAGACGGCGGCTTCCCCGGTAAGCTGGACATGAAGGTTACCTACACCCTGACCGATGAGAACGGACTCATCATCCACTATGAAGGCGTATCTGACAAGAAGACGCTGATCAACTGCACCAACCACTCTTACTTCAATCTGAGCGGAGACCTGACGAGCTCCATTCACGATCATGAGCTTAAGCTCTACTCACATCAGTACACACCTGTCGTGGCGGGCGCCATACCTACGGGAGAGATCACAAAGGTAGAGGGAACCGTATTTGACTTCACGGACTTCAGGGAAGTGGGAAAGAGCATCGACGACAAGGAAGAGCAGCTGACTCTGGTACAGGGATACGATCACAACTTTGTCCTCGACAATCTCACCGGAACATATGCAAAGGCTGCCGAGGTGAAATGCGCCAGATCTGGCAGGAAGATGGAGGTCTACACAGATCTTCCCTGCATACAGTTCTATGCAGGCAACTGCATCTCTCCCCAGACCGGAAAGGGCGGCGTGAAGTACGACAAGCGTCAGGCGCTGTGTCTGGAGACACAGTATGCTCCCGATGCGATCAATCAGCCCGGTTTCGAGAAGCCCATATTCGATGCAGGTCAGAAGTACGACACGAAGACAGAATACAGATTCAGTACATTTTAAGGGACAGCAGGAGGGAGACATATGCTCGAAGCATTAAAGAAAGAAGTATACGAGGCAAACATGCTGCTGCCGAAATACAACCTCGTGACATTCACCTGGGGTAATGTGAGCGGGGTGGACAGGGACAGGGAGCTGTTCGTGATCAAGCCTTCGGGTGTGCCCTATGAGGACCTGACACCGGATGATATGGTGGTGGTGGACTTCGACGGCAACAAGGTCGAGGGAAAGCTCAACCCCTCATCAGATACGGCTACACATGCGATCCTGTACAGCAGGTTCGATGATATCGGAGGTGTCGTGCATACACACAGTCCCTGGGCTACGAGCTGGGCACAGGCGGGACGCTCGATCCCCTGCTACGGAACCACACATGCCGACTATTTCTACGGGAGTGTACCCTGCCTCAGGGTTCTCACCAGAGAAGAGATGGATGAGGGATATGAGAAGAACACAGGTGTGCTGATCGCCGACTATTTCGAGGACAGGGATCATAACGCAGTACAGGCAGTGCTCTGCAAGAATCACGGACCCTTTACCTGGGGCAAGGACGCAGAGGATGCGGTACACTGTGCAGTGGTGCTGGAGGTCGTGGCACAGATGGCGAAGCAGACAGAGTCGATCAATCCCAAAGTGGAGCCGACACCGCAGCATCTCATGGATAAGCATTACTACCGCAAGCACGGCGAGAACGCATATTACGGACAGGGTCCGGCGTAAGAGATCGCGATCATAAGCAACAGCTTAAATACAGTAAAGTATCATCAGGAGGAAAACATGGACAAGAAAGAACTACAGCTTGCCGCAGTCAAGGTTCGTAAGGGCATAGTGACAGCGGTGCATGCAGCCAAGGCCGGGCATCCCGGCGGATCACTCTCGGCTGCAGACATCTTCACCTATCTTTATTTCAAGGAGATGAACATCGATCCGAAGGATCCGAGGAAGGCCGACAGGGACAGGTTCGTGCTCTCGAAGGGCCACACAGCTCCCGGTCTTTATTCGGCTATGGCCAACAGGGGATACTTCCCTGTGGAGGAGCTGGAGACTCTCAGAAAGCTGGGATCCAGGCTTCAGGGTCACCCGAACATGAATGATGTGCCCGGCATAGATATGTCTTCGGGATCTCTGGGACAGGGTCTGTCCGCTGCTGACGGCATGGCACTCGCAGCCAAGCTCGACGGCAAGGACTACAGAGTATACTGCCTTTGCGGAGACGGAGAGATACAGGAGGGCCAGATATGGGAAGCAGCCATGTTCGCCGGAGCCAAAGGGCTCGACAACCTCTGTGTCATAGTCGACAATAACAATCTCCAGATAGACGGACCTATAGATGAGGTCTGCTCTCCTTATCCCATAGACAAGAAGTTCGAGGCATTCAATTTCCATGTGATCAACATAGACGGAAATGATTTCGATCAGATAGAGAAGGCCTTCGATGAGGCAAGAGCTACAAAGGGCAAGCCCACCTGTATCGTTGCAAAGACAGTGAAGGGCAAGGGAGTATCCTTTATGGAGAACAATGTGAGCTGGCATGGGACAGCTCCCAATGATGAACAGTATGCGGTCGCCATGGCAGACCTCGATAAGATAGAGGAGGGCTTGAAATGAGTGAAGAAGTAAAGAAGGTTGCGACGAGACAGAGCTACGGAGAAGCGCTTGCCGAGCTCGGAGATCAGTACCCGGATCTCGTGGTGCTTGATGCGGATCTCGCGAATGCGACAAAGACAGGCATATTTCAGAAGAAGTATCCTGACAGACATATCGACTGCGGTATAGCAGAGGCTGATATGACAGGTATAGCAGCCGGGCTTGCCACCTGCGGGAAGATCCCTTTCATCAGTTCCTTTGCGATGTTCGCATCCGGCAGGAACTATGAGCAGATCCGCAACTCCATAGGATATCCTCATCTCAACGTGAAGATAGGTGCTACACACGCAGGCATCACGGTCGGAGAGGACGGAGCATCACACCAGTGCTGTGAGGACCTGGCGCTGATGAGGACCATACCCGGCATGACAGTGGTCTGCCCCTCCGATGATGTGGAGACCAAGGCTGCCGTCAAGGCCGCGCTTGATATGAAGGGACCCTTCTATATGAGGACCAGCAGGGCTGCCATGCCCGTGATCAACGACAGGCCCGATTATAAATTCGAGCTCGGCAAGGGAGTGCTCCTGAAGGACGGAAAGGATATCTCCATCATAGCTACAGGTGTGGAGGTGAACTATGCTCTGGAGGCAGCAAAGATGCTCGAAGCCGACGGGGTATCCGCAAGGGTCATAAACATACATACCATCAAGCCCCTCGATGAGGAGATAGTGCTGAAGGCCGCAAAGGAGACCGGCAAGATCTTCACTGTCGAGGAAGCATCGGTGATAGGCGGACTGGGATCGGCCGTGACAGAAGTGACGGCAGCAAAGTGCCCCACCACGGTGGTCAGGCTGGGAATGCAGGATGTGTTCGGCGAGTCCGGCACATGGGCAGGACTTCTCGAGAAATACGAGCTTGATGCCAAGGGTATCTACAAGCAGATCAAAGAAAAGATCTGATGTTCAGACAGTTTTGTGCCTGTCGGGGTTTTTTGGTATAATTCCGACATGCCCAGATTTACTCTGTTAAATAAACATCGTTCTTCAGAGGAACGCTCGGCGGAAAAAGAGATCTTCCGGCATCGTCTGAAAAAGTTTATCAGGGTCGCGGTATTGGCTGCGATCCTGATTTTTGTCATATGGCTGCTGCACAGGATGTACAGGAATATCACATTCACCGACTATGACATCCTGTCCAAAGAGATGAGACAGGATGCCGACACTTCACAGTATATCGCATACAACGGCCATATCCTGAAGCTTTCCAGGGACGGCGCCGAGGCATTTGAAGGTAACGGCAAGGCCATATGGAACGTAACCTATGAGATGCAGGAGCCTCATGCCGCCACCTGCGAAGACTATGTCGTGCTCGCTGATGAACAGGGCTCGGAGCTGCTCGTGGCATCCTCCGCGGAGGATATGCACAGGATATCGACGAAGCTGCCGATCCTTGATTTCTGCGTTTCCAGACAGGGCGTGGTGGCTGCCGTGCTCGGTGACGGCAATATATCCTGGATCCGTCTGTATAACAAGGAGGGAGAGGAGCTGGCTTCCATCAAGTGCACCATGTCGGAGAGCGGATATCCCATGGACGTATCTCTCTCGCCTTCAGGAGAGCTGCTGGCTGTATCGTATGTGAGAGTGGAGGGTGAGGACATGAGAAGCTCTGTCGCCTTCTACAACTTCGGTGAAGTCGGCGCGAATGAGAGCGATCACTATATGAGCGGATATGACTTCACAAACACGCTGATCCCCAGAGTGAAGTTCCTGAACGACTCCACTGCATTTGCCATGGGCACGGACAAGATGGCGATATTTACGGGAAGCCAGAAGCCGGAGAAGTCATATGAATACGGATTCGACAACAGGGTAAAGAGCATCTTCTATTCTCCGGACAGGATAGTGCTGATCAGGGAGAGTGCCCTTTCGGGCGGCTACACTGCATCGGTGTTCAATATATCCGGAGATGAGCTGATCAGTATCCCCTTCGATCTGGACTATATCGATGCCCAGGTCACTAAGGACAGACTGATCATCTACAGCGACACTCACATGCTGATATATGATATGAAAGGGATCGTGAAGTACGACGGACCCTTCGACGAGTCAACTATACTCGTATCTGCCACTGATGATCCCAGGAAGTATATCCTGGTGAACAGAGAGACAGTGAAGCAGATCAGGCTGGTAAGATGACGTGATGGACTGGCTGTCACCAAATACACTCCTACTTATTATAATAGCCGTGATCGCCCTGTGTTATTTCTCCGGCAGGAGAGCGGGGCTCATACGCACGCTCATTCCCATAGTCTCGGCGCTGGGCTCGGTCTGGATCGTAGCTGTGGCATTTCCGATGCTGAGAAAAGATGTGTTGGAGGATGCCGGCAGATTTGATCTGAACCGGGTAGTGGTGGATGTTCTGGCTTTTGTGGTCTCATTCTTTCTTGTGAAGTGGCTGATCAAAGCCGTTCTTCATTTTTTCAGACTCATAGGCGATGCACCGATAGTCGATCCGCTGAACAGATTCCTTGGCGGAGTGGCGGGGATGATAGGCGGAGTCGTCATTGTCTGGCTGGTCTTTTTCTTCATGCTGCTCTTCGTCGGAGAGGCGGGAGCGCCCGAGTTCTACGCGGCAGTGAACGGCAATGAGATCGTGCGTCTTTTGTACAATCACAACCTTATAATGACTTTTGTAGATTTTTTTGTTTTTTCTCCTTGACTTAGGCTTTTTGTAATGATAAGATATCATTCGCACTCGCTCCGGAAGGGGCGTTCTTGCGAAGCAATCAGCACCTTGAAAACTGAACAGC
>DNLO01000047.1 GCA_003488445.1 Lachnospiraceae bacterium
GATGATGAAGAAGAGGAGTATGACGCGAAGGAAAGACGCGGATTCCTGTCGTCAGTCACTGATCTCCTGACCGGGAGAGCGGAAGATACGTCAGATGATGAGGAGGATGATACCGGCGGGGAAGAAGATGAAGAAGATGACGAGGAGGAGGATAAACCCTCAGGTCCCAAATTCAGGGTCATCAAAAAATAAACAGTAAACAGCTGAAAATAAAGATCATATACAGTATACGGAAGGAGAAGAGAAATGTCAGAAGAAATGAAGAATGAAGAGAAGGTGCTGAACCCCGGGGGGAATGAGAGCATGGAGGATCTGCTCCGCCAGATCCTGGAGGCGGACAAGAATGAGGTGAAGTATGCGAAACGTGCTGCATTTTTCATGACGGGACTGTTTGTGATATTCCTGGTGGCTGCCGTGATCATAGTGCCCAAGGTGGTGGAGACCCTGTCTCACGTGAATACAGCCGTGATAGCTGCGGGAGAGACGCTCAAGGGGGCGGATGACACTTTGCAGAGCGTGAACGAGGCCATAGAGAATATCAATACCATGAGTGCATCCATCACCGACACCTCGGAGAACATGAATGCGATGCTCACCGATAATGCACAGGCACTGACCGATGCAGTGGACAAGATGAATGCAATAGACTTCGATACGTTGAACAAAGCTATCAAAGATCTGCATGATGCGGTAGGACCTTTTGCAAACTTCATGAATAAATTCAGCAGATAAAAATGCTGTATGTCATAGAGGGTCCCGCAGGGAGCGGAAAGACCACAAGGGCATACGAACTGCTGCTTGGGGGAGCAAGAGAGCACAAGGACAGGAACTATATCCTTGTGATCCCCGAGCAGTCTTCTATCACTGCGCAGAAAGACATCATAGACATGAGCCCGGTGAAGGGGATACTCAACATAGATATCCTCAGCTTCAACAGGCTCGCCCACAGGATATTTGAATCGGCCGGCGGAGAAGCGGCAGATCTTATAGACGACTCGGGCAAGAATCTCATAATAAGACATATAGCGGATGATATTAAAGGAGAACTGAGTGTACTCGGCGGCGAGCTGAAAAAGAGCGGCTACGTTGCTGAGATACGCTCTGTCATATCCGAATTCATGCAGTACGGCATCGATCCGGAGGATATCCCCGGCATAGCCGACAGGGCGGCAGCAGGCTCGCCTTATCTCTCACGCAAGCTGAAGGATGTGGGGCTGATATACAGCCGCTTCAGGGAGTATATGGGAGAGAGGTTCATGACGAGAGAGGAGCTCCTCATCAGGGCCGCCAAAGAGGTGGGAGGAGCCGACTTCCTGAAGGACGCCACCCTGATCTTTGATTCCTTCACGGGCTTCACACCGGTGCAGTACACCTTCATAGAGGCGCTGCTTTCCGGATGTAAGGATATCTATATCTGTGTCACGGACTCGGAGAACAAGAGAGGTTCTCTCTTCGCACTGGGAGAGGAGACAAGAGAGAGACTGGGAAGGATCGGCGAGCATTTCGGTCTGGAGGAGATCTCCTTAAGGGAAGACCTGCGTCACAGGGCAGGCAGCGATATCGCGCTTTTGGGAAAGCATATCTTCGATCTGAATCCTTCCGGCACGAATGCTTCGGATGACGGATCGGTGGTGTTCGCATCATCGAAGGAGCCCTACAGTGAAGTCCGTGATGTGATGAGAGAGATATCCCATCTGGTGAGGGACAGGGGCTGGCACTACAGGGACTGCGGGATACTGATGGGAGATACGGAGCTGTATGCCGATATCGTCTTGAGCGAAGCAGAGATCTACCATATACCCGTATACGTGGACCGTACAAGACACATCAGCCTGAATCCCTTCACGGAGCTAATCAGAGCGGCTATCCTGGTGCTGAAAGAAAACTACTCCTATACTTCTGTATTTCACCTTTTGAGGTCATATCTGACCGATGTAGAAACCGATGATATCGACCTGGCCGAGAACTATGTGCTGGCACTGGGGATAAGGGGCAGGAGCGCGTATGCAAAGCCTTTCACGAAGGCCTACAGGGGCGTGTCGGAGGAGATGATAGATGCTGCGGAGAGAGTGAGGCAGGCACTGAACGATATCCTCAGGCCGCTGACGGATCTCATGTCCGGCCGCGACTGTGCCACCGTGTCGGCTCTTACGGGAGCGGTGAGACAGATATGCGCGGATCTTAAATCCGATGAAAAGCTTGAGCAGTATGTGAACGCTTTCGAAGGAGGAGCTGATCCGGAGAGAGCCATGGAATATGCTCAGATCCATGATATCCTCTTCGGTCAGTTCGACAATATGGACTCACTGATAGGCGGGCAGGAGGTGTCCATACAGGAGTTTTCGGAACTGTATGAGGATGCCCTCTCAGAGATAAGAGTAGGGGTCATTCCCCCGAAGTCAGACGTGGTGATGGCAGGAGATCTGACGCGGAGCAGATTCAGCCATATCAGGGCGCTGTTCTTCATCGGCATGGTGGAGGGAGTGATACCTGCATCCGGGAACAGGGGCGGACTCATATCTGACAGCGACAGGCAGATACTGGAGGCACTCGGTACGGAGGTGGCACCCACGGCAGCCAGGAATGCAGAGAGAGAGAAGTTCTACTTTTACATGAACCTGATGAAGCCCGCGGAGCAGGTGAGATTTTCTTATCCCGAACAGGATCTGGACGGTGCGGTGTGCAGGGAGTCCTACTTCATGAAGGAGGCAAGGCGCTGCCTGGATATCAAAGGATGCCGCAGGAGCGGCCGTACCGAAGGGATATACACGAAGGGCGAGCTCAAGGCTCTTTTGGCGGCAAGCATCAATGCCGATATGGACAGGGCTGCTCTCTACATGAAGGCACTCAAGGCTGTGGGTGAGAGCGCCGAAGATCTTATATCAAAGGCTGAAGACGAGGAGAGACTGTCGCCCGAGGCGGCACAGATACTCTTTGGCAGCAGGTTCATAGAGAGCCCCACAGAGCTGGAGAGATTCGCAGCCTGTCCATATGAACACTTTCTGGGCTACGGCCTCAGACTGCAGGAGAGGAAGGATTTCGATCTGCAGATGAGCGATATCGGATCTCTGCTTCACAAGGTGCTGGAGCTTTACTCCAGGCGGCTGGAGGAGAAAAGGCTCACCTTCAGGTCAGTCGATGACGTCACCTCAAAGGCAATCTTGGACAGTGCCATGAAGGATGCCGGGGACGACGTCATGATGGGCAGGATATCCCTGCTTTCCGCAGACAGTGCCAGGGGAGCCCACATGATAGAGAGGCTGGGACGCTATGCTTCACGCAGTGTGGATACGCTGAGGTTCCAGGCAGGCAAGGGAAGCTTCGACGGGATATATTTCGAGAAGAAATTCAATGACTTCGGGCTCAAGGGGACCATAGACAGATGTGATGAGGCCCGTACACCTTCGGGTATCTTCATCGATGTGATCGACTACAAGACCGGCAACAGGGATTTTAATCCCGACAGGATATATCACGGACTGGACATACAGCTTCCGGTCTATCTTAATGCGGCTATGAAGATGAGAGAGGCCCTGGGTGAGGAGACGGTGAAGCCTGCGGGACTCTTTTATTATCATGTGGATGATCCCATAGTCGAGGGCAGCAGAGCCAGTGCGGACGATGAACTGGACCAGGCAGTGAGGAGGGAGCTGAGACTCAGGGGTGTGGTCAATGCGGACGAGGAGGCGATACGTGCCTTTGACCGGGATGTGATGGAAACACGCAGGTCGGCCGTTGTGCCGGTGAGCTTCAAGTCGAACGGTGAGCCCGATTCATATGCAAAGCTCTATACAGAGGAAGAGATGAGAGGGATGCTCGGCCATACCATCAGGCTGACTGATGAGCTGAGAGGACGCATAAAGAGCGGAGAGGTGGCGAAAAGCCCTTATATGATGGATAAGCGTGCAGAGTGCGAATACTGTGCATATAAGGAGATATGTGACGGGGGTCACAAGAGGAATCTGAAAAAGCAGGTTTTTCCGGAAGCGTGGAAGACATGGAATTCACAGAAGAACAGCAAAGATTCATAAACGAGAGAGACCATAATGTCCTGGTATCTGCAGCTGCGGGGAGCGGAAAGACCGCAGTGATAGTAGAGCGTGTGATAAGGCTCATCACGACGGAAGGATACTCTGTGTCGGAGCTTCTGGTGGTGACCTTTACCAAGGCTGCGGCTGCGGAAATGCGTGACCGTATCAGGGATGCGATCGCAGAAGCACTGCTGGATGGGAACATGAGCGAGGAGGTAAGGGAGCATCTTCTGAAGCAGATGACACTGATCTACTCGGCTGATATCACCACCATTGACAGCTTCTGTCTGAACCTTGTCAGAGAGCACTTCAACATCTGTCATGTGGATCCCTCGTTCCGGGTGGCGGATGAGGGGGAGCTGAAGCTGATCGCAGAGGAGGTCATGGAAGATCTGCTGCGAGACCGATACGAGTCTAAAGATGAGGGATTCTACAGGTTCGTGGATGATATCTCTACCGGCAGGGATGACTCGAGAGTGGCGGAAGCCGTGAGGAAGGTATACGGATTCGCAGTGGCGAGACCGGATCCTGCGAAGTATATATCCTCTATGATGCAGCAGTACAGGGTGACGGATGAGGATGAACTGGATGATACGCCTTTCATGCGCTCCCTCATTGATATCGCAAGGGAGAAGGCAGCACTGGCACTGGATATACTCGGCTATGCCGGGGCGATCTGCGAGAGGCCGGGTGGGCCGTATTACTACAGGGACACACTGGAGACGGACAGAGGATCCGTAGCGGGACTGTCGGGGTGTTGCAGCTATAGGGACTGGCAGGATGCCCTGCGTCAGATATCCTTCGGGACTCTGCCGTCCAGGAGAGATGACAGTGTGGATCCGTCTCTGCGTGACAGAGTGAAAAAGCTCAGAGACAAAGCGAAGAAGATCTTAAGAGATGATCTGAAAGGAAAGCTCTTTGCCACAGAGTCCGGAGACATCATCTACGAGCTGGGGATGTGCCTTCCCGACGTGGAGGAGCTGTCTGCCCTTACACTGGAGTATCTGGAGCGCTTTGCTGAGGCAAAAAGAGAAAGAGGAGTGGCAGACTTCTCCGATCTTGAGCACATGGCTCTATCCATCCTTCAGGATGAAGAGACCGGAGAGATGATGAGGAAAAGATACAGAGAGCTCATCATAGATGAATATCAGGACTGCAACAGAGTGCAGGAGGAGATATTCACGGCGCTGTCCAACGGACACAATTACATCAC
>DNLO01000222.1 GCA_003488445.1 Lachnospiraceae bacterium
TGTACGGCGGACAGCTCAATACAGCCGGGAGCGTGAAGGGCAAGGCTACCGCGAAGCATGCTGTATCGGACTGGATGGATATAGAGAAGGAGAGAGGGATCTCCGTCACATCCTCCGTGCTGCAGTTCGAGTATCAGGACAAGTGCGTGAACATACTGGACACCCCGGGACATCAGGACTTCTCCGAGGACACCTACAGGACGCTGATGGCAGCGGACAATGCTGTGATGGTCATAGATGCCGCGAAGGGAGTGGAGCCTCAGACGAGAAAGCTCTTCAAGGTCGTGGCGAGAAGAGGCATACCGGTATTTACCTTCTTCAACAAGATGGACAGGGATGCGCTGGACTCCTTCGAGCTCATAGACCAGGTGGAGCACGAGCTGGGGATAGAGACCACGGCTGTGACCTGGCCCATAGGCTCGGGTAAGGACTTCAAGGGAGTCTACGACAGGAACAGGAAGCAGGTGATACTCTTCTCGGATACCCAGAAGGGTACCAAGGAAGGTAAGGAAGAGGTCATAGACATAGATGATGAGGCAAAGCTCAGGGAGGCCATAGGAGAGGAGAGATATGAGCAGCTGATGGGAGAGATCGATCTGCTTGACGGAGCCTCCGCAGAATACGATCAGGATGCGGTATCCCACGGAAAGCTCTCGCCGATATTCTTCGGGTCGGCCCTGACGAACTTCGGTGTGGAGAGTTTCCTGCAGTACTTCCTGAAGATGACCACAAGTCCTCTGCCCAGGATGTCTGATCAGGGGATGATAGACCCGGCAGAGAGGCCTTTCTCGGCTTTTGTCTTCAAGATACAGGCCAATATGAACAAGGCGCACAGGGACAGGGTGGCCTTCATGCGTATCTGCTCGGGCAAGTTTACGGCAGGTATGGATGTGTGGCATGTGCAGGGAGGCAAGGAGGTCCGCCTTTCCCAGCCTCAGCAGATGATGGCAGACGACAGGCACATGGTGAACGAGGCCTATGCGGGAGATATCATCGGTATCTTCGATCCGGGCATCTATTCCATTGGAGATACGCTCTGCATGAGCAGCGACAAGTTCAGGTTCGGAGGAATACCCACCTTCGCTCCGGAGCATTTCGCCAGGGTGCGTCAGATAGATACCATGAAGCGTAAGCAGTTCGTGAAGGGCATTACCCAGATAGCCCAGGAGGGAGCCATACAGATCTTCGAGGAGCCCAAGGGCGGCATGGAGGAGATCATTGTGGGTGTAGTGGGCGTGCTGCAGTTCGATGTGCTGGAGTACAGGCTCAAGAATGAATACAACGTGGACATACGCATGGAGCAGCTGCCCTATGAGTATATCAGATGGATCAAGAACGATAACATAGATCTGGATGCCATCACCGGCACCTCGGACATGAAGAAGATAAGGGATCTCAAGGGCAATCCTCTGCTGCTCTTCGTCAACTCCTGGAGCGTGGGGATGACGCTGGACAGGAACGAGGGGCTCATCCTCGAAGAGTTTAACGAAAACGAATAATGTGATATACTTTCAGATGATCGATTTTTAACTTATCCGGAGGATAGATATGGCATCGAAAAAAGAGACATCGACTGAGAAGATCGAAAAGGCATATACGCTGGACAGCAGCAGTGCGGGCGAGGTCAAGGTAGCTGACGAGGTGGTCGCTTCCATAGCTGCTCTCGCCGCAGGAGAGGTGGAGGGCGTGAGCGGCACCACCGGCAGCATCGGACAGATGCTCATGAAGACAGTGGGAATGGGAAGCGGCAGCGGAAGCGGTGTGAGAGTGGATATAGCCGGCAACATGGTCCGCGTGGATCTGGCGCTGGTGATGCGGTACGGCTACAACGTCATGGAGACCTGCCGCAAGGTGCAGGACAAGGTCAAGAGTGCCATTGAGAACATGACAGGACTCAATGTCACCGATGTGAATATCAGAATAACAAGCGTTACGAACGAGCCAAGGACCGATAAATGATCGGAAGAAGTGCTGTAAGGGAGCATGTTTTCGTACTCCTCTTCGAGTCTATATTCAACCGGCCTGAGGATATGGCGGAGGTCACTGAGACCTATTTCGAGGGGCTGGACGAGCCTGTGGATGCCGAGAGCTGCGCTTATATAGAGCAGAGGTTTCACGAGGTAGAGGAGAAGCTCCCTGAGATAGATGCTCTGATAGAGGAGCACAGCACCGGGTGGAAGATAGGACGTATCGGCAAGGTGGAGCTCTCCATCCTGCGGCTGGCAGTATACGAGCTGAGATACGATGACGACATACCGGAGAAGGTGGCGATCAACGAGGCCGTGGAGCTGGCCAAGAAGTACGGCCAGGAACAGGCGGGAGCTTTTGTGAACGGAGTCCTGGCGAAGTTCACTTAGATCATAGATCCATGAACAAGGTATATACCGTAACTCAGATCACATCATATCTGAAGAGCCTGATAGGCAGGGATGCCGTCTTGAGGGCACTGTCTGTGAAGGGCGAGCTTTCCAACGTCAAATATCACTCATCAGGTCATATATACTTCACCGTCAAGGATGACGGAGCATCGATGTCGGGTGTGATGTTCGCTTCCGACGCGTATGCCATGGACTTCAGGATCGAGAACGGCATGAAGGTCGAGATCACCGGAGCACTGGGAGTATACGAAAAGGCCGGATCCTATCAGATATATGCGAAGAAGATAGCAAGAGAGGGCCGGGGGGAGCTCTATGAACGGTTCCTGGCACTGAAGGCCGAGCTGGAGGATATGGGGATGTTTGCCGATCAGTACAAGCAGCCCATACCCGGGTATATCAGCAGGCTTGGGGTGGTCACGGCACCCACGGGGGCCGCGGTAAGGGATATCATCAATATCGCAAAGCGCAGGAACCCCTATATCGAGATCATACTCTATCCTGCAAAGGTGCAGGGAGAAGGTGCGGCGGAGTCTGTGGCACAGGGGATAGAGGTGCTGGACAAAGCCGGAGTGGACGTGATCATAGCGGGACGGGGCGGAGGCTCCATAGAGGATCTGTGGGCCTTTAACGAAAGATGCGTGGCAGAGGCTGTATTTAACTGCCGGACTCCCATCATTTCCGCTGTTGGACACGAGACGGATACTACCATAGCGGACTATGTGGCGGACCTCAGGGCTCCGACTCCGTCGGCAGCGGCAGAGCTTGCTGTCTACGACTACGAGGAGCTGGAAGCTCAGCTCGAGGGCTACAGAGAGTCCCTGAGACACGGGATGGATATGATGCTCTCGGGCAGGAGGCTTAAGATACGGGAGTACGCTGCGGCACTCAGGGAGAACCGTCCCGACTCTGTGATAAACGCAAAGAAGATGAGGCTCGCGGATATTGAGAACCGTATGAGAGCCGGTATGCGTGATGCCGGAATGAGAGCGAGGAGCAGACAGGACAGACTGCAGACAGGCCTGCCGCGGCTCATGCGGGAAAGGCTTATGAGCGCGAAGCACGATCTCGCACTCTATGCCGAGAGGCTCAAGGGCGTGTCTCCTCTGGAGAAGCTTACCATGGGCTATTCTTATGTGGCGGATACGAAGGGAAGGAATATAAGGGATGCCAGAGAGCTGGATCCCGGCGATACAGTGGACATATTCATGCTTCATGGAAAGGTGACGGCAGATGTCAGAGAGATCAAAGAAACTGAGTATTGAGGAGAGCTTTGAATATCTTGACGGGATACTGGAGCAGATGGAGGATGAGGACATCTCTTTAGAGGACTCCTTTGCCCTGTACGAAAAGGGGATGAAGGTGCTCAAGGAGGCATCATCGGCCATAGATGAAGTGGAGAAGAAGGTAAAGCTCATAGACGAAGAAGGTAAAACGGAGGATTTCGATGAATGAATCTGAACTGAAGCTCGCCGCACTCCGTGCGGATGACATCATATTCAAGTATCTGCCCTCTGAAGAAGGGTATCCGGCCACGGTCATTTCCGCCATGAACTATTCGGTAAAGGTGGGAGGCAAGAGACTGCGCCCGATCTTCATGTACGAGACCTTCAGGATGTTCGGCGGCAAGAGTGAAGTGATAGAGCCCTTCATGGCGGCGATAGAGATGATACATACCTACTCTCTGGTACATGATGACCTGGAGGCCATGGACAATGATGAGTTCCGCCGCGGCAGGAAAACAACGCACGTTATCTACGGTGAGGGAATGGCGATCCTGGCAGGTGACGGACTGCAGTCGCTCGCATTCGATACGGCCCTGAAGGCTTTTGACATCAAGAGAGCCAATAAGGACAGGGTGGTTCAGGCTCTCAAGATACTGACCGAAAAGGCGGGTCTCGGCGGCATGCTGGGAGGCCAGGCCTGTGATGTGGATGCCGAGAGCAAGAAGAAGCAGGTGGATATCGATGAGCTGATGTATATCCATGAGAATAAGACCGGCGCTCTGATACAGGCGGCTATGACCATAGGCGCCGTGCTGGCGGGAGCAGGTGTGAGGAACGTGAAGAAGATCGACGAGGTGGCTCTTCTGGTAGGGACTGCCTTTCAGATAGAAGACGATATCCTCGATGTGGAGGGGGATGCCAGCGTCATAGGAAAGCCTGTGGGGTCCGATGCGAAAAACAACAAGGTCACCTATGTGACCCTGAAGGGGATGGATCAGGCCAAAAAAGATGCAAGGGAGATGTCCGAGAAGGCGATAGAGATATTTGACAGCATAGGGAAGAAGAACGACTTCCTGCGCGAGCTTATCATATCCATGATCGGACGGGCGTACTGATATGCTGCTGGACCGTATACAGAAACCAAACGACATAAAGAAGATACCCAGAGAGGATCTGCCGAGGCTCGCCGGAGAGATCAGGGAATTCCTGATCGAGAAGGTCAGCCGTACGGGAGGCCATCTGGGCAGCAATCTGGGAGTGGTGGAGCTGACCATGGCGCTTCACAGGCAGCTGAACCTGCCAAAGGACAAGATAGTGTTCGATGTGGGGCATCAGTCTTATATCCACAAGCTGCTCACAGGCAGGAAGGAGGGCTTCGATACTCTGCGCCAGTACGGCGGCATGAGCGGCTTCCCGAAGAGGGGGGAGAGTGACTGCGATGCCTTCGATACGGGGCACTCCAGCACGTCGATCTCGGTGGGGCTGGGACTCGTGAAGGCCAGAGATCTGAAGAAAGAGAACTATACCGTGGTCACGGTGATAGGAGACGGAGCGCTGACGGGCGGACTGGCCTATGAAGGGCTGAACAACGCCGCGAAGCTGCGCACGAACTATATCATCATACTGAACGACAATGCCATGTCGATCTCCGAGAATGTGGGCGGCATGTCCAAATACCTGCAGAGCATAAGGACTGCAGTGGGCTACCAGAACTTCAAATCCGGACTCGAGGTGTTCCTGAAAAAGAGCATGCCGAGGAGGGGAGAGAAGGTGGTGGATACCCTTAAGAGGGTAAAGAGCTCCATGAAGCAGCTCATAGTCCCGGGTATGCTCTTCGAGGATATGGGGATCACCTACCTGGGACCCGTGGACGGGCATGATATCACCGCCATGGAGAAGGCGATAAAAGAGGCCAAGAACATCAAGCACACCGTCATCATCCATGTGTGCACCAAGAAGGGAAAGGGATACGCTCCCGCCGAAAGGCATCCGGCCAGATTCCACGGCACGGGGCCCTTCGAGATAGAGACGGGACTGCCGAAGGAGAATACGGGCAAGGCATCGTATACGGATGTCTTCTCTACAGTCATGATAAAGCTGGCTGCGAGAAATGACGAAGTGGTCGCCATTACGGCGGCAATGCCGGACGGCACGGGGCTTAAGAGATTCAGGAACATATATCCCGACAGGTTCGTGGATGTGGGGATAGCAGAGGGGCATGCCGTGACCTTCGCGGGAGGTCTGGCAGCGGGAGGCATGAAGCCTATTGTCGCCATCTACTCATCCTTCCTGCAAAGGGCATATGACGAGATGCTCCATGACGTATGTATAGGCAATCTCCATGTGGTGTTTGCGATAGACAGGGCAGGGCTCGTGGGAGCTGACGGCGAGACGCATCAGGGTATATTCGATCTGTCCTACCTTTCCTCGATGCCCAACATGACCGTCATGGCACCCAAGAACAAATGGGAGCTCTCCGACATGATGAAATATGCCGTGGCCATGGACTCTCCGGTAGCTGTCAGGTATCCGAGGGCTACTGCCTACTGCGGTCTGGAGGATCACAGGGAGGAGATAGACTACGGCAGGAGCGAAGTGATATATGAGGGCAGCGGGATCGCGCTGTTTGCTGTGGGATCCATGGTGGAGACCGCCGAGAAGGTGAGGGACCTGCTGGGGGAGAGAGGCTACGAGGTGACTCTTGTGAACGCAAGGTTCGTGAAGCCCATAGATGAGGATCTGCTCCTGAAGATCTCGGAGAGCCACAGGCT
>DNLO01000200.1:0-762 GCA_003488445.1 Lachnospiraceae bacterium
CAAGGCTCCCGCCGAAAAGATGCTGTCCAGATATCAGACTGACGCAGATGTTGAGAGGTCCTTCAATGATCTTAAAGATTACTGGAAGAAGCTCCTCTCGAAATTCACGGTGGAGACCGGCAACGACAAGGTCAACCGCATGGTGAACATATGGAATCAGTATCAGTGCATGGTAACCTTTAACATGAGCCGCTCCGCCTCCTATTTCGAGTCGGGTATAGGCAGGGGAATGGGCTTCAGGGACTCCTGTCAGGATCTGCTCGGCTTCGTTCACCTCATTCCCGACAGGGCAAGGCAGCGTATCATAGACATCGCTTCCACACAGTTCCAGGACGGATCCGCATATCATCAGTATCAGCCCCTCACCAAGAAGGGCAACTCCGATATAGGAAGCGGCTTCAACGATGATCCTCTCTGGCTCATCGCCGGCACCTCCGCATACATCCGCGAGACGGGCGACACCTCCATCCTCGATGAGAAGGTACCCTACGATAATGATATGTCGGTGGCCACCTCACTTTTCGAGCATCTCACCAGGAGTCTGGACTATATCATCAACCACAAGGGACCTCACGATCTGCCCCTCATAGGCCGCGCAGACTGGAATGACTGCCTGAACCTCAACTGCTTCTCGGAGCATCCCGGCGAGTCCTTCCAGACCTTCGGTCCTTCCGAAGGCCCTGTCGCCGAGTCGGTGTTCATCGGCGGCATGTTCGTGAAGTACGGTAACGAATATGCTGATCTGTGCGACTTCCTCGGCAA
>DNLO01000200.1:976-4626 GCA_003488445.1 Lachnospiraceae bacterium
CATCGAGCCCCAGGGCTTCTGCGTACTGGCAGGTGTCGGTGTGGAGACCGGCGAGGCCCAGAAGGCAATGGATTCCGTAAGGGATATGCTGGATACGAAATACGGTATCATGATCCTCCAGCCTCCCTATACAAAGTACCATCTCGAGCTCGGCGAGATCTCCTCATATCCGCCGGGATACAAGGAGAATGCAGGCATCTTCTGTCACAATAATCCCTGGGTATCCATCGCGGAGACCGTCATAGGTGACGGAGACAGGGCTTTTGAGATATACCGGAAGACCTGCCCCGCTTATCTTCAGGATATTTCCGAGATACACCGTACCGAGCCCTATGTCTACTCTCAGATGGTAGCCGGCAAGGATGCGAAGTTCTTCGGTCAGGGCAAGAACAGCTGGCTCACCGGCACGGCTGCCTGGACCTTCACGGATATCTCTCAGTATATACTGGGCGTATATCCCACCCTCAACGGTCTGCAGATCAATCCCTGTACGCCTCACGGCTTCGGCGGCTTCAAGGTGACCCGTGAGTACAGAGGTGCTGTATACCACATCACGGTAAACAATCCTTCGGATGTATGCAAGGGTGTGGCGAAGATGGTCGTAGACGGCAAGGAAGTAGCCGGAAACGTGATCCCCTACGACGCTTCGAAAAAGGATGTATCTGTGGAGATCACTCTCGGCTGATACAGAGAAAGCTTAAGGCATTTCAAAACCCCCGGGGATCCCGGGGGTTTTCTGTTTCCATTTTTTGTGTTCGTATTCAGTATTGTCTCTCATCTATCAGCTGCTGCGTCAGCTGTGTGACGGTATAGGCCTCATCCTCCACCTGTATGGTGCCGATATAGCCGATCCCCGAGAACTGCTCCTCATCGATATAGGTTTCTTTTTCGACTTCCCTTCCGGCCTCCAGCTCCTCCACTATCTCCACCAGTCTGGTCCCGTAGAGCGGATTACACTCGGCGTTCAGTGCTATCTTCCCGTCCAGTGTCAGCTCCAGTCCGCTCTTTGTGGCGTCGAAGGATATGATGAGGATCTCTCCGTTATCGATATCGAGTCCCGGTCTGAATCCTCTCTGTTCCATGATCTCTATCGCACCGTAGGCCATGTTGTCGTTCTCTGCATAGACTACATCTATATCATGGCCGTACTGTTTCAGCAGACTGTTCATCACTTCCTTGCCCTTTGCCGTAGTGAAGTCTCCGGTGTCCCGGGCGAGGAGCTTCCAGTCACGATTGCTCCTTACAGCTTCGTCCAGAGCGCTGCTCCTTCCTATCTGTGCGGAGGCATCCGGGGTTCCCTGGATGTTCACTATATTGATCTCTCTGGATATGCCTTTGCTTGCCAGGTACTCAGACAGCCACGCACAGGCTCTGTCTCCCTCCAGTCTGAAATCCGACCCTATCCAGCATGTATACAGGGAAGTGTCACTGACCTTGACCTGTCTGTCATACACGATAACGGGTATCCCGGCCTCTTTCGCCTCGGTCAGCACAGAGTCCCACCCTGTCTCCACCACGGGATCCAGTATGATATAGTCTACGCCCTGATCTATGAATTCCCTGATTGCCTTGAGCTGGTTTTCCTGCTTCTGCTGGGCATCGTCAAATATCAGATTATATCCGTTCTCTACAGAGAATGCGTTCCTCACGGAGTCCGTGGACGCTATACGCCAGTCCGATTCGCTGCCTATCTGTGACAGTCCTATGGTCAGCGACTGCGCATCCTGCTGTGCCGGTCTTGCCTCCGGCTTGTCAGAGTTTTTTTCCGTGCTTTCTTTTTCATTTCCCGCACAGCCCGTCACCAGCAGAGCCGCTATCATGATTATTATTGCCGTGATCCTTTTCATATATCTCCCGTACAGCCCTTTATTACAGAAAAACCGGCATTCATATGCCGGTTTCCCTGAATATACGTGCTGCTATGTATTACTTGTTTCTCTCTCTGATGGCCGCAAATATACTCTGTATGACTATGAAGACGAACAGCAGGGCAGCCGTCAGGATGTTGGGCCATGAGCTTGCCAGCTTACCGTTTGTCTTGACTATGGAGGAGATGGTGCCGTTGATCAGCACTCCGAAGAATGAGCCTATGACATTACCCACACCTCCTGTCAGCAGTGTTCCTCCTATGACCGCCGATGAAATGGCGTCCATTTCCAGTCCCAGAGCCTGAGTCACGGAGCCTGCCATTGTATTCAGGCAGTAGCAGATGCCTCCTACGGAGCAGAGGAAGGATGACAGCATATATGCTCCCATTTTGATCTTCTTCACGTTCAGACCCATCATGGCTGCTGACTGTGCACTGCCGCCGACTGCATAGAGCGAACGCCCGAACTTGGTATATCTGAGCATTATGAATGTCAATACCAGCACGAGAATGGCCACTATCACACCGGGTCTCACATAAGGCGCCATGTACTTGCCCTTATTGTTTATATATCCTCCGAACGGAATAACTATCTTTGCATTTGCCCATGCGTAGAACAAAGGGTTCGTCGCTTCTTTTATGGACACCTGATCCGTACAGATCACGGCCGTCATGCCTCTGCAGAAGAACATGCCTGCCATCGATACTATGAAAGGCTGTATCTCCAGATATCCCACCAGGAAGCCCTGGAATATACCGAACGCCGCACCGATCAGCAGTACAATGATGACCATGGGTATGGCACCCATTCCATTGCTCATGCCCACAGCCAGCAGCATACAGTCCATGGCTATCAGAGCACCGACGGAGATATCAATACCTCCGGTGAGCATCACGCAGGTCATGCCGCAGGTAACGCAGATGAGTCCCGCATTGGTTATCAGTATATTGAGGAAGGTCTGCAGGTGTGTGAACCCCTTGGCTCCGTATGCGATACAGCCTCCCGCATAAAGAACGATGAACAGTGCTATGGTGATGAAGAGCAGCAGAGTGTTACTGTTGAAGCTCTTTTTTCCTGCCTTGTTTTTCATGCTTTCACCCCCTTTGCTGCATTAGCGGCCGATATCCTGCCAACGAACGACTTGAAGGGCGGTGCCTCTATCACGACGATCAGTATGACGATGATAGCCTTGAAGACCGGTGCCTGTATGGAGGATATGCCCAGTGCATACAGAGTGGTCGTTATGGCCTGTATCGTATATGCTCCGATGATCGAGCCTGCCAGGTTGAACTTACCGCCTCCCAGGCTGTTGCCTCCGAGTGCTACCGAAAGGATGGCATCCATCTCGAGATAAAGCCCTATGTTGTTGGAGTCGGCGGATGTGATCCTGGACGAAGCCACTATACCGGCTATCGCTGCGAACAGGCCGCAGAGTGTATATGCCAGGAAGATCAGCAGTCTTGAATTGAGTCCTGCGATACGGCTGGCCTTGGAGTTTATTCCGACCGACTGGATATACATGCCCAGAGCTGTCTTCTTGAGTATCAGTGAAATGATCACGATACAGATGGCAGTGATTATTATGGGTGTAGGTATCGGACCTGCAAAGGATCCGAAGAAAGCAAAGGACGGATTTCTAACGTAAACGATCAGGTCGTTACAGATCAGCAGTCCTATAGCTCTCGCTGCGGAATACAGGATCAGCGTGGCTACCATCGGCTGTATGGACAGATGAGCCACCAGCGTGCCGTTGAAGGCTCCGCACACCAAGCCCATGACTAC
>DNLO01000200.1:4754-4959 GCA_003488445.1 Lachnospiraceae bacterium
TAGCCTGCCAGCATCATACACATGAAGCTGGCACAGAGGCTCATCACCGATCCCACTGAGATATCGGTTCCTGCCGATGCCGATACGACAAGCGTCATACCTATGGCAAGTATCGCGACCTCGGATCCTCTGTTTATGATATCTACTATACGTCCGTACAGGATGGTGCCGTTTGTCGTTGTGTCCTTGAGAGATATCATGAAGA